>NZ_JBGTZC010000086.1:0-529 GCF_041807725.1 Streptococcus sp. E17BB | reverse complement strand
GCTTTAGCAACTTCTTCTGTCGTCATGCGTGAGAAGTAGTGGCTCGTGTCGATGGTTTGGAGTTTGGCCAAGACATCCGCATACTCGTAGCGGGTGCCAACCAGCAACTCTTCGATATCGCTGACATCACCAATCCCAAAGAAATCCCCATAAATCTTGATAGACTCGATAACGGACTTCTCTGTCTTGATGTAGCTGGTGATTTTCCCAGCGTCATAGCGGACGTTGCGCTCGACTGTATAATCTGGCGTTTCGCCAAAGTTCCATTCCCAAGTCGCAAACTTGGTGTCACGAATGTCCTGAATCTTAGCCAGTTCCTCATCTGAAAAGACATACTCGGTCATGTCTGGGTATTCTTTTTTCATTTGAGCGAGAATGGCATCGCTGAACTCTTGTACCGTAATTTTTTCTGGCAATTCATTGTTGATGTTGGTCACGCGGGCACGAACCGATTTGACACCTTTTGACTCGATTTTATCCTTCGATACCTTGAGCGCATCGCCAAGGACGGTCATGTCCACATCAAACA
>NZ_JBGTZC010000085.1:0-532 GCF_041807725.1 Streptococcus sp. E17BB | reverse complement strand
TCAATACAGATGATGTTTTAGGTATCTGATGCTGTTTTCTTTTAGTGGCTTTTGATGCTTTTAATTGGACAACTCGTTCAAATAGTTCTGATGAAATAATCGCTTCGTGATTGTTCTCAATCCGCTCCCACTCTGATTTTGGTCTGAAAACATGCTTCCCCCTTACATACGTCCGAGCATTAAACAGATAAGTTCCCTTATAGGCTTCATTCTTTAAAATTTGACCAACGGTAGTGCTACTCCAAACATTTCGTTTTTGCTCAGTTGTTAAACGGAGTGACTTTGCGTAACGTGCCTGACTGATTTGCATCTTTCGTTCTGCTGGAGTAATGACTTGTTCTTCATTCAGGAGTCGAGCAATTGTTTGGTAACTATTACCATCAAGGTACAAGGCGAAAATCCGTCGCACAATTGGTGCAACTGTCTCGTCAATAATAATCTTGAAACGGTCCTCTGGATCCTTGAGATAACCAAATGGGGGCAACCAGCTCATGTTTTTGCCCGAGCGTTTCATGCTGTTCATCGCACTCTT
>NZ_JBGTZC010000084.1:0-559 GCF_041807725.1 Streptococcus sp. E17BB | reverse complement strand
GAGGGCAGGGTTCCTGTCAATATGACCAGAATCCTTGGTGGGTTTGTGATGGAAGACCTAACCAAGGGTAAGGAGGGTGTCACATGCAACTCTATCTAAGCAAAAACCAAGACCGACACCAGTCTTTGATTGAGACCCTAGATGCTTATGGCATTGCATATGAGCTGGTGGACTTTGAGCAACTGAAGAAAGAAGACCTACTGGAATGGATGCGGCTATCTCCAGACTGCTTTGACTTTCTGACCCCAACCTGTTTGATATACAAACGCAGGGATAACCTCCCCTTTTCCCGATTTCTTGACATCATCTGGGACCATCGGGCAAGAAGTCTTCGTTTGCCTCTGATTGTCGATAAGGACCAGGTTTATCCTGATGTAACCCTAGAAGACTTGCGATCCTTTCTTCCTCGTGAACGGAAAGAGAAGGAGCGGCGAACTCTTAAAACCTTCTTAAGCGTGTAGGAGGGGGCTATGGCGGAATTATTTTGGGAAAACCTTGCCCTTCTCTTGGCAGAAAAAGAGATGAGCTGGGCTGAGTTGACACGGCAGATGTTTGCGGG
>NZ_JBGTZC010000083.1:0-611 GCF_041807725.1 Streptococcus sp. E17BB | reverse complement strand
TTTACGGTTAAGGTTGGCGATAATCCAGTTGCCAGATAGACCTCCCCACTCATGCCCCGACCTGATGGATTAACATTACCTAGTCGGTCAAGATGAGCTGGGCTACCTTGTCCTCGGAGAGGAAATACTGGTCGGAAACCTCGCTTTCGAGAATGTCCGATAAGAAAGACCCGCTCCCTGTTTTGGGGAAGGCCGAAATCTTTACTGTTAAGCACTTGCCATTCGACATGATACCCCAGTTCATCCAGTGTGGTGAGGATTGTGGCGAACGTCCGTCCCTGGTCGTGACTGAATAGCCCCTTGACGTTTTCAAAAAATAGATAAGGTGGTTGGATTTCCTTGGCACATCGAGCAAGCTCAAAGAAGAGAGTCCCTCTAGTGTCCTCAAATCCCAATCGTCTGCCTGCGAGAGAAAAGGCTTGGCAAGGAAAGCCCCCACAGAGAACATCCACTTGCCCTCGGAGTTCTCTGAGTTGATCATCGGTGATTTGGGTAATGTCATGGTATTCTAATTCTCCTTCTGTCTCAAAAATGGCCTGATAAGACCGTCTAGCGAATTTATCTATTTCGCAAAAGCCAATGCAGGTATGACCTTGACTTTCCATACCTAA
>NZ_JBGTZC010000082.1:0-659 GCF_041807725.1 Streptococcus sp. E17BB | reverse complement strand
TGAGATATGGTAGTTGCTTAGCAGATACTGAGGAGAAATCCTCGTTGGGGAGTTTAGCTCAGCTGGGAGAGCATCTGCCTTACAAGCAGAGGGTCAGCGGTTCGATCCCGTTAACTCCCATTATTTTTAATAAGCGGGTGTAGTTTAGTGGTAAAACTACAGCCTTCCAAGCTGTTGTCGCGAGTTCGATTCTCGTCACCCGCTTTGTAATACTATATTACAAAACAATCCAAGCAATTTGCTNTTGTCGCGAGTTCGATTCTCGTCACCCGCTTTGTAATACTATATTACAAAACAATCCAAGCAATTTGCTTGGGCGCGTAGCTCAGGTGGTTAGAGCGCACGCCTGATAAGCGTGAGGTCGGTGGTTCGAGTCCACTCGTGCCCATTCACTCAGTGAGTGAGAGATATGCTCCGTTGGTCAAGGGGTTAAGACACCGCCTTTTCACGGCGGTAACACGGGTTCGAATCCCGTACGGAGTGTTTTTTATAAATAATAAGATTTTAAGAGGACTGATGTGTTCTCTTTTTTGACTCTTTGTCAACTGTAGTGGGTTGACCCACTTAACACCGAGAGAGGACAGTTCTTGTCTTCTCTCGTTTTATGTTTATGGCAATGAAAATGCGAGTTTTGTCTTTTCAAAGTTTCTGAAACCAAA
>NZ_JBGTZC010000081.1:0-765 GCF_041807725.1 Streptococcus sp. E17BB | reverse complement strand
TCAACAATTTGTTGCTTAAAGTCATCACTAAATTGACGACGGATTTTTCTAGACATAGAGTTCTCCTGTTTTCTTTAGTGTAGAACACTTTATAAATTCTGTCTAGTTTAGTGTAACCGATTCAGGTACAAATTTTGATGTTGATGGAATAAGTCTTAGATTTGAGACGATTTTTATAATGGCGATGTTTTTCTTAGTCTTGAAATCCTGTGCGATAAAGGTCAGTTTGCCTTTCTGATAGGAGACTTTATACCAAAATAGGATTTCAACTAAGGAAGAATATTTCGCATGAAACTGATATTACTTGATCTTGCGATAGACTGTGTAGGTAAGCAGAGATAGTGAGTTTTGATGCAATACGGGTAAGGGATTCTTTATTGAGGAGGAGTAGAGTCATCGTCTATCTGATGAGCTCAGAGTTTTAATAATTTTTCTTCAAGAGACTAGTTTTAAAGACCCTAACCTTTTGACAAGATTTACATTGAAATCATCTCTTTTTTAAACAGATGAGACCATAAAAGCCACTGATTTCAGTGAAGGGAATTTAGATGGTTTTTGGAGTTAATGGTTACATTAATGGGGATGATAGGCAGGTGTGGCAATAATTTCAATATTTTTTTTGTTGAACAACTTTAGTTACTGAACCGCACCCCAAAAGTTAGACAGATAATCTAACGAATGGGGTGCTTTTTTATGAAATTGAGCTACGAAGATAAATTAAATCTCTATGAGCTAAGAAATAAAGGGCTGACGTGGTCCCAACTT
>NZ_JBGTZC010000080.1:0-767 GCF_041807725.1 Streptococcus sp. E17BB | reverse complement strand
ATCACTCACCTTCAAGTTGTTTGATTAATTTTTTCACTTTTGTAATGATATTCTTTTTCCCTTTAAAAGCATTTCCGGAAGCGAGTTTTTGGACAAGATTCCACTCTTCGTTAGTAAGTAATTTTTTAAGTCTATCAAGACTATCTTTAAAGCAGATGAATTCATCAAGCAAGATTTCAGGATTAGGAATAAGGTGAGCAACCTCGCTAATATCTTCGTAAGAGAGTTTGTTTAACTGTCTCTTTTTAGACTCCTGTTTTCTTAATTCATCATTCACAAGATTAGAGAACTTAGTTTTAAAGTAGACTCTAAGTTTTTCCTGATTATCGGATAAGTCAGGTTGCTTGTCTAACAATGTATAAAGGCAAATCATGGCCTCCTGCTCCCAGTCCTCCAACTCCCAAAGTTTAATGTAGTAGAGATTTCTTAGCTTCAAGACAATAGGTCGGACAATACGGTAAGAGTTTGAAAACATCACATCAGTTAACATGGCTAACTATCTCCTTGTTTTTGATGTTTTTATTGTACGGCGATGTCTGTTCAAGCAACAGGACGCAGATGTCCCAAAGCTAAGGGGAAGAAAAAAGAAAAAAGAAAAAAGAAAAAAGAAAAAAGAAAAAAAGTGTTGACACACCTAAACGCATGTGATAAGATATAACAGTTCTCGAAAGAGAGCATGAGTCTGAGAGAGCGGACGAAAAAAACTTTTAAAAAAGTTTAAAAAAGTAGTTGACAGTTTATCTTAGATTTGATAGAATATAGGAGTT
>NZ_JBGTZC010000079.1:0-959 GCF_041807725.1 Streptococcus sp. E17BB | reverse complement strand
CACTGGACTGTCTGACCGTGTCCGCTATATCAGCCTAGTCCGTGAGCTGGGCAGGAAATACGCAAGCTAGGAGGTAGAACATGGACGATAAGAAACGGACAATGATTTTAGCCTTAAAATCAGCACTCCTAGAACAAGGTTACTATCTGGGTACTAATTTCGAGGAACAAGCTAGCAAGCTATCCCTTTCCCAGATTGCTATTGAAATCTCATTAGCACAGGCAGGTATTTAGCTATGGCACAAGACAGAGGACTATTCGGAACTTTTGACTATGACACTTGGTTAGCGACTGAACCAGACTACTGCCCGCACGAAGAGGGCTACGATGAGGATGAAGCTTACGACCGTTGGGTAGACGCTCAGAGCGAACACCTCGCAGAACGGCTCTAAAATCGTTTCTAAGCGATTTTAAGTTAGACCTATACAATTTACCACAACCACAAAAACAAGACGAGTATGCCCCTAAATTTTGAGAATTGGGGCATTTGGAAAGGAAATCAAGATGACACAAAACCAATTAACAACACAGCCTAAGCGTGACATTGCAGTTGATACCAGCGTTTGGACACCACAAGACATCAAAAGGTTTTTTGACCCACAAAATTTACTGTCTGAAAAACAAGTAGGGCAAGCCCTATCTCTTATCAAAGGACGAAATCTGAACCCTTTGGCTAACGAGGTCTATATTGTAGCTTATAAAAATAATAAGACAGGAGGTGTTGAGTTCAGCCTGATTGTCTCTAAAGAGGCTTTTCTTAAACGTGCAGCACAAAGTCCAAATTATGAGGGTTTTGAGGCTGGTGTTGTTGTTATAGATGAAAATGGTATCCAAACTGAACGGAAAGGCTCACTAATCTTACCAACAGATAAACTTGTTGGCGGTTGGGCTAGAGTGTACCGAAAAAATTTCAAGGTGCCAGTTGAAATCTATCTGTCACTTGCTGAGTATAACAAGGGT
>NZ_JBGTZC010000078.1:0-1048 GCF_041807725.1 Streptococcus sp. E17BB | reverse complement strand
GGGGGGGACTACCTTTGAGACAATCATCACAGTCCTTGATGAACTGGGGTACAACGTGGAATGGGATGTGCTTAACAGCAAGGATTTTGGAGTCCCCCAAAACAGGGAGCGTGTGTTCATTATTGGACATCTTAGAGGACGAAGTACCAGAAGAATTTTTCCTCTCGGAGGAGAAAACCCAGAACCTGTTGAAAAATCAGCAGCTATCAAGGTCATAGGGAACACCAAGAACCCTGAAAGTAGCATGTTAGGGACAAAAACAGAGGTTTATGACCCTACTGGTATTTCAGGAACGTTGATGGCTACCGACTATAAAGGTCCTAAGCAAATCATTGTCAAAAGTCTGGGCAATGTTAATCCATCAGGAAATGGCATGAATGGGGAAGTCTATTTATCACGTGGGCTAGCACCAACCTTAACCAGAGGAAAAGGTGAGGGAACTAAAATTGCCATTCCTGTCTTAACCCCTGACAGACCTGAAAAACGGCAGAATGGCAGGCGGTTCAAGGAAAACGGAGAGCCTATGTTCACTCTGACAGCCCAAGACCATCACGGAGTAGTGGTGGCTGGTCAGCTAGAGGGTGCTTTTGAAATGAGCAATAGGGTCTATGACCCGGTGGGACTTGCCCCAACCCTGAGAACAATGCAGGGCGGTGGTAACGAACCCAAAATCATTCAAAGGCCCAGAGGGGAGAACAAGGGTGGTTTCCATGATATAGCCCCAACTGTGACCAGCAGTAGCTACCACGAAAACAACCACTTATCAGATGGTTTCCGTATTCGGAAGCTGACACCTAGAGAATGTTGGAGACTACAAGGCTTTCCAGATGAAGCCTTTGACAAAGCCCAGGCGGTCAATTCAAACAGTCAATTATACAAACAAGCAGGTAATAGTGTGACTGTAAATGTCATCTATGCCATAGCAAGCAGAATGGAGACAGAATATGCTGACAAAGATTAACGTACCTAAAACCTCTATTGTGATTGAGATTGAAAACAAGGAAATCACAATAGATAACATGATTGGTTATGACATCAAAATGGTTTT
>NZ_JBGTZC010000077.1:0-1057 GCF_041807725.1 Streptococcus sp. E17BB | reverse complement strand
TGATTGGACATTACAACCATCAAGGTTACCAATATTTTTCCTGTCGTTATTGTAAGGGGCAGGGAGAAAAAATGAAGTCTTGTCGAGTGGATAGGATTGAACAAGCAATCAAAGGGAAACTAGGAGATGAAGCAGTAAAACCTCATCAAAAGGTATCTAAGACCCTTGTTCTTCGTGAAATTGAACGATTGAAGACAGAAAAACTTGCCTGCTTTCAGGACTATAAGGATAGCCTGTTGACCAGAGAAGATTATATTGCCAAGAAAAAGGAAGTGGATAAATCTGTTCAGGATTTGGAAGAGCAGTTGAAAGAAGCTAGCTATGTTCAGTTGCCAACTGATAAGAGGTTAAGCAAAGAAATTGTAGTTGCACACGTTGACAAAGTTGTGGTTGATTGTCTTGGCTTTTTTACAGTCATCTACAAATAGCTGAGGAGGAGACTTGTATCCTAGCAAGTCTCTTTCTTGATGGGATAGTTTGTGGTATAATGAGTGTGTAATCTAGCAAATAAATAGTGTCAGTTACTTGACATAAGAGGGTCTATGACCAGCTGATTCGTGAGAAGTTTTCTAAGACAAGTGCAGAATTTGTTATGAGGCATTTTGAGACTAGGTATCAGTATGCTTTGGAGAACATGAGATTTGCCAGAACGGCAGAGGCCATAGCGGAGTATGTCTTCAATGGCATTCTGGCAGAGTGGAATAAGGAACGTCGACAAGAACAGGAAAGGAGGTGAGAACCATGTGGTGGAAAATTTTGCTAGGCATGTGGATATTGTCGCTCATCGCATTAGCTATTGAGTTCAAAAATGCTCCAGAAATGAACGACCATATCTAACCAAGGCTTTACGAGAAGTAAGGTCTTTTTTTGATACCTGAAAGGAGAAACAGATGAATTTTTTTGATTGCTTTGCAGGGATTGGAGGCTTTCGTTTAGGTATGGAAAGTCAAGGTCATACCTGCATTGGCTTTTGCGAAATAGATAAATTCGCTAGACGGTCTTATCAGGCCATTTTTGAGACAGAAGGAGAATTAGAATACCATGACATTACCCAAAT
>NZ_JBGTZC010000076.1:0-1128 GCF_041807725.1 Streptococcus sp. E17BB | reverse complement strand
ATGACAACATTAAAACTGAACAGCCTTTACAAGAAGTACCCAAACAGTGACTTCTACTCTGTTGAGGACTTTGATTTGGACATCAAGGACAAGGAGTTCATCGTCTTTGTTGGACCATCAGGTTGTGGTAAGTCGACCACTCTTCGCATGATTGCAGGACTTGAGGACATCACTGAGGGTGAGTTCTACATTGATGATGAGTTGATGAATGACATCGAGCCAAAAGACCGCGATATCGCCATGGTTTTCCAGAACTATGCGCTTTACCCACACATGACGGTCTATGACAACATGGCTTTCGGGCTCAAGTTGCGCAAGTACGACAAGGCTGATATCGACCGTCGAGTGCGTGAAGCAGCTGAGATTCTAGCTCTGACTGACTTCCTCCAACGTAAACCAGCTGACCTCTCTGGTGGTCAACGCCAACGTGTGGCGATGGGCCGTGCGATTGTCCGTGATGCCAAAGTATTCTTGATGGATGAGCCTCTGTCAAACTTGGATGCCAAACTTCGTGTGTCCATGCGTGCGGAGATTGCTAAGATTCACCGCCGTATTGGGGCAACAACCATCTACGTGACTCACGACCAGACCGAGGCCATGACTCTGGCAGACCGTATTGTTATCATGTCAGCGACTAAGAACGAGGCAGGAACGGGGACGATTGGACGTATTGAGCAAGTCGGCACCCCTCAGGAACTCTACAATGAACCAGCGAACAAGTTTGTTGCAGGTTTCATTGGTAGCCCTGCGATGAACTTTATCGAGGTGACCTTGTCTGGTGACCGTTTGACGGATGGTAAAGGCTTTGATATTGCTATCCCGGCAGGTTATCGTAAGCTTTTGGATGAGAAAGGTTACCAAGGTAAGAAATTGACTTTTGGTATCCGTCCGGAGGACATTTCATCAGATTTGATTAGTCAAGAGAGCTATCCAGATGCTCGTGTACGTGCTGAGGTGGTTATCTCAGAACTCTTGGGAAGTGACTCTGTTCTTTACTGCAAACTGGGTGAGCAGGAGTTCTCTGCACGCGTTTCAGCGACAGATTACTTGGTACCAGGCTCAACTGTCGAGTTAGCACTCAATGTGTCTAAGGGGCATTTCTTTGACCTTGAGACCGGCAAACGGATT
>NZ_JBGTZC010000075.1:0-1303 GCF_041807725.1 Streptococcus sp. E17BB | reverse complement strand
TCTTGCCTTTTTTATTTTACAGGGAGGAAAATCGTGGAACTTGCAGAATCAACTCGCCTAGGTGTTGTTAGCTATCTCATGATTGTTATGGGAGTTACATCATCTAAAGCAACAGACATGTTGAAGGAATTAGAAACAAGTGGCCTGGTTAATATTGCTACAACTGGTCAACTAGCACTCAAAGTATTGGAGGACAATCATGAAACGCATTAGTGCAAACCAATATCAGACATCGGAAAGATATTACAAACTTCCAAAGCTCTTGTTTGAGAGTGACCGATACAAGGATATGAAGCTGGAGGTCAAGGTTGCCTATGCCGTTTTGAAAGACCGTTTGGAGTTGTCTTTGAGTAGGGGCTGGATAGATGAGCAAGGTTTTATCTACTTGATTTACTCTAACTCAAAATTGATGGATTTGTTAGGGTGTTCTAAGTCCAAACTCCTGTCCATCAAAAAATCCTTGAGAGATTTTGGCCTTATTGAGGAAGTCCAACAGTCATCCAGTGAAAAAGGACGGCTCGCAAACAAGATTTATCTGGGTGAGTTGGAACATGAACCGACCCCCGTCTTAAATTCAGACGGGGGTGGTGTTAAAAAAACACGGGGCCAGTCTCAAAATCAGACGGGCCCCGTCTTAAATTCAGCCACTAGTGAGACTGAAGATAATGAGACTGAACATAGTGAGACTAAAGAGAGTGATTGTCTTTCAGAGGATGAGGAGGAAAAAGGGCTCACTCGTAAAGTGGATAAGCCAACCACCTATGACAAGGATTATATTTACCAATTGGTCTATGACCAGCTGATTCGTGAGAAGTTTTCTAAGACAAGTGCAGAGTTTGTCATGAGGCATTTTGAGACTAGGTATCAGTATGCTTTGGAGAACATGAGATTTGCCAGAACGGCAGAGACCATAGCTGAGTATATCTTTAATGGCATTCTGGCAGAGTGGAATAAGGAACGCCGACAAGAACAGGAGAGGAGGTGAGAACCATGTGGTGGAAAATTTTTCTAGGCATGTGGATACTATCCCTTATTGTACTAGCGATTGAGTTTAAGAACGCTCCAGAAATGGACGACCATATCTAACCAAGGCTTTACGAGGAGTAGGGTCTTTTATTTTTTTGAAAGGACAAGAGATGAACTTTTTTGATTGTTTTGCAGGGATTGGAGGCTTTCGCTTAGGTATGGAAAGTCAAGGTCATACCTGCATTGGCTTTTGCGAAATAGATAAATTCGCTAGACGGTCTTATCAGGCCATTTTTGAGACAGAAGGAGAATTAGAATACCATGACATTACCCAAAT
>NZ_JBGTZC010000074.1:0-1355 GCF_041807725.1 Streptococcus sp. E17BB | reverse complement strand
CAGAGGTCTGTTCATAGACTCTTTTGACTCCAATAGAGCTGACTTTTTTACCATAGAATTTCCTTTGCTCAGGTCCTGAGAAATAAGGTGGGTCAACAATAGCTAGGTCAAAATAATTATCTGGAAAAGCTCTCATGCCCTGTAAGCAATCTCGGTTCAAAAATTCACTCATTACTTGAAAAACCTCTTTTCTTCAAGTAGTCTGGAATTTCAGCTCCCACCGTCAGGCTCTCGTACTGTTCCTTGGTCACTAGAAAACGCCCGTAAGGCCCAGCCGTGACTGTATAACGCCCCTCTATGATTTCCTTGTCAGTTATCTTACCAACCATTGCACCGCCAGCATTATCAACTGTGTAGATAATGACTGGCTGTTTTTGTTCTGGTAGCTTCAGAGGGACGATATTGCCTAGAACAATACCGACAACAAAGCTGAATAGACACAAGTTGGTGTGAAATAGCTTGTCTTTTAAGTTGTTCATTCTTTCTACCTCAACTAATCTGATGATATTCTAATTCTCCGTACTCTTTGCCAAAATTGACAAAGTAGGCACCAATCAAGATTGCGTCAGCTTCATCGTCTTTGACTGACTTCTTATAACTTTCAGCGACCTTGTTCACAGATTGAGCTTTCATAGACTTCTTACTGCGGTCTTTATAGCTGAACTTCCAGTATTTCCGCCACGTTGACACATTGACAAAGGCTACCTGATCTGCAACCAATCGCCCTAAGATAATTCCTGTTACAATACCAATGCTCATCATAGATTGCTGATTTGGTCCCATGACGTTATTTTTTTCGACAATGATTGTGTCAAAAGGGCGGTCATGTTTTTGTAAGGCTCGTGACTGAATGGCTCTCAGTTGACTAGCCATGTATCTGCCACGTTCAAAATACGATTTACTTTTATGTTTTAAGACACCACTCTGGACTAAGTCAGGACCGTTGAAAACGGCCCAACCTGTCCCAGTCGTTGAAATATCCAAGGCTAATGTCAGACTACTCAACTCAATTCCCCTTTCAATCCACAAAGGTCAAAAAGGTTTCGTTTGTTGGACTCCACATATTCAAAAAATGCCTGAAGTTCTGCAAGTTTCCTCTTCTCAGCTTTAACACCAAGACTACTATGAAACTCAACATCATCTGTTGGACATGCTCTGATGTCGAGCCAGTACAACGGTTCAAAAATGTCCCCGTTCTCATCAAGAGAGGGTTCTGCGTCTTGGTTACGGAAAACCATTTTGATGTCATAACCAATCATGTTATCTATTGTGATTTCCTTGTTTTCAATCTCAATCACAATAGAGGTTTTAGGTACGTTAATCTTTGTCAGCATATTCTGTCTCCATTCTGCTTG
>NZ_JBGTZC010000073.1:0-1405 GCF_041807725.1 Streptococcus sp. E17BB | reverse complement strand
ACTCTTAAAACCTTCTTAAGCGTGTAGGAGGGGGCTATGGCGGAATTATTTTGGGAAAACCTTGCCCTTCTCTTGGCAGAAAAAGAGATGAGCTGGGCTGAGTTGACACGGCAGATGTTTGCGGGGAGTTATCAGTACCCCAGCGAGTTCAATCGGCTCTATCAGAAAATCAGGCACTACAAGTCCACCTGCCAAATGCCCCAGACCAAGTGGGTGGAAAAAATGGTGCTGGTCTTGGAGGTGGACTATGAAGACCTATTTAGACGCTAGAATCTGGAAATTCATAGGTCTCTATCTCTACCAGTATGTGAATACTATTTTAGTATCTTTGTATTTAGGAGACCAGCTATCCTTGTGGGAAGTCCTTGTTTTTCAGCTCCTTTACTTGGCGAGTCTAATTAGGCTCTTAAAGAAGTGCTCGCGGTATAAATTTGGTCAGTCTCGGCTTGTTTGGTTGGTGACTTGTCTAGGCTCTATGTTTCTGATGTCAGTTCTTGTCGGGATTCTATGGCCGATCACTTCCATCAATCAAACGAGCCTTATTTCTGTTCAAAGCCAACTCCCTTTGATGGTTTTTATCCTCTTTCTAACCAATGCCAGTCTGGTTGAAGAGTTGGTTTACCGTGGCTACCTTTGGTCACTCTTTCCAAAGCCTTATCAAGCCTTACTGGTCACAAGCCTAGTCTTTGCCGTGGCTCACCAGCCTGATAGCTTAGGGAGCTGGGTGGTCTATGGGAGTTTAGGTTTGGGTCTAGGGGCTATGCGACAAAAGACGGACCTAGTAGGGGCGACAGGTCTCCATCTGGTGTGGAATGGCTTGGTGCTACTAACTACTTTTCTGTGATAAAAAAGGCGAGGTGACTGGTTTAAGATAAGCCTATCCCACAACGGAAGGAGAAGCTATGTCGAGTGAACAACAGGAACGCCAAGCCTTTCAGTATTTAGAGCGAAGTAGTCTCTTAACGTTGAGAACTCTTCTCAAGATTCTGGACTGGTCTGTCAAACGTGGCCTTCATCAAGAAACAGCCTATAAAATTGGCCTTCAAACCTTGGCAGACTTGGTCAAGACCCCGTTTGCCATTGATGGCATTGACTTGAAAACAGAACTCTTAGATAAGCCCGTGGATGTCGAGAAGTTAAAAGAGCTGTTGACTAAGGACAATTTGCCTTTGGCGATCGCTTTTCAAGACGACTATCTCTATTTCTACACCAAGGACAGGTCTCTATTGGATACCCATTTGGATACTCTCCTCAAAGAACTGGTCAATGATCCAGATAAGCTTTGAATCGGTTACACTAAACTAGACAGAATTTATAAAGTGTTCTACACTAAAGAAAACAGGAGAACTCTATGTCTAGAAAAATCCGTCGTCAATTTAGTGATGACTTTAAGCAACAAATTGTT
>NZ_JBGTZC010000072.1:0-1521 GCF_041807725.1 Streptococcus sp. E17BB | reverse complement strand
CTTTATTTCTTAGCTCATAGAGATTTAATTTATCTTCGTAGCTCAATTTCATAAAAAAGCACCCCATTCGTTAGATTATCTGTCTAACTTTTGGGGTGCGGTTCAAGAAGGAAGCTGGGCTTTTTGTAGATTGTCTTATTTAACTTCAGTAAAAATCACGTGCTTACGCAATTTTGGTGAGTATTTTTTCAACTGAAGACGGTCTGGGGTGTTACGCTTGTTTTTAGACGTCAAGTACAAACGCTCACCAGATTCTTTGTGTTCAAGTGTGATATTAACGCGCATTTGTATCCTCCCTCTTATTCGCCAGCTTTAGCGATTTTACGTCCTTTGTAGTATCCTTTCAAAGATACACGGTGTGAACGTGAGTAATCACCAGTAATTTCGTCAAATTTTACCGTTTTAGCGGTCAATTTGTAGTGGGTACGACGTTTATTTTTTTTCGCTTTTGATGTGCGACGTGCAGGTACTGCCATGTCTTTTTATCCTCCGATAAGTTTAATTTGATTTTCATCAACTTTATTATTCTACCATAGTTTTTTTGTAAAGTAAAGTTACTTGACACTTTTTTAAAACGATAAAGCTAATAACTCTCCTTTTCGCATAAAATACTTTGCTATTTTTTTGAAGTCATCTCTATATCTTTGTGCAAATTAAAATTTTTCACAACAACGTGCGATAAGAATGTTCTGTATCTCCTATTTTGATGAGTTTTCTATACCAATTTGAAAAGTCTGCTGAACAGTTGCATCACCATCCGTCCTAACAACCAAAAAACTAGACTGGTTCATGACCAATCTAGTTTTTATTAGCTTATCTAGCTCGTCTTCTCAGTCCGGCTAAGCCTAGGGCTGATAAGAGGGCTGTTGCGCCGACAGCAGCTAGAGCTGTGTGAACATCGCCTGTTGCAGGGAGTCCCTTCTTACCTACTGTCGCTGAGGCTAGTGCTGAAGCTACAGGAGCTGATGATTGGCTTGTTGCTTTAACAAGCTTAGCAACTTCTGCCTTGATGGCTTCGAGTTCAGCTTCAGTTTCTGCGAATGCCACCTTGACAGCCAAATCGCCTTTTTGCTCGTCAGTCAAGTTGGATGCATCAATTGCTTTGAGCAAATCGGTCGCCAACTTAGCCTTGTCCACAGGTTTATCTGGTGTATTGCCAGTATTTGGTGTATTACCAGTGTCTGGTGTGTTGCCACCTTGACCAGGGGTTCCTGGGGTCGGAACAGGATTTGGTGTTGAATCTGACGTTGGCGGAACCGGTGTTGATTGTGGCTCATAAACAATACCATACTCACTGAAGTGCTCTGCGGTGAACTTAGCATAGCGCTTGCCATCACGAGTTATTGTTGTGAATGGCAGAGCATGGCTCTGGTCACTATTTGGCAAGTAAACCACTTGAGCGACGTCTTTACCGTCATCAATCGGCAGGTAAACGTCAACCGGAGCAGCTGGTTTGGTGACATTACCATCCTTGTCGACCAGCTCGATGTCAAAGAGGTCGTAGTCGGTACCTTTGAGGAT
>NZ_JBGTZC010000071.1:0-1638 GCF_041807725.1 Streptococcus sp. E17BB | reverse complement strand
TCCACTGGTGGAACCATCATCGCATTCACGGTAGTCTCGATTACCAAACACCTATGGTTAAGCGAGTTATCGCTTAACAAAAACACTTTATAAAAATTGTACAGAAAAGGGGTGCCTTTTCAGGCAAATTCCTTCCCCCTATCTGAAGTAAAGGTTTTAAAGGCTTCTTTTGGAAATAACGTCAGGAGTTGTTCGATGGCTGAAAACATGGATTCNGTAAAGGTTTTAAAGGCTTCTTTTGGAAATAACGTCAGGAGTTGTTCGATGGCTGAAAACATGGATTCAGCTGTTCTATCTGGCATCTTGAAAGCCAGGTAAAAGCGTGTTTTCCTCTCCACAAAGGTCGCTAAACAGCCCTTACTTTTGCCTCGGGAGGCTACCTCCGTATCTAGCTCCCAGTGACCGAAAGTCTGACGATTCCTAACTTTTTAGGGCGTTTGGAAATCGGTGTTCCAATCATGAATTTCCCACGGATTTCCTGCGGGGTTCGGCTTTTTCCTTTACGGCGTAAGACGCTTAAATCTAGGTTAATCAAGCCAGCGTAGAGCCAGTTGTAGATGGTCTTAAAAGCGACCATTGGCTTGTCTTCCAGCCGATAGCGACCGCAAATCTGTTCGGGAGACCAAGAGGCTCTCAAACCTTGTTCAATCTCCGCTTTTAACTCAGGGGTCAAACGAGACTGTCGTCCTTTTTGCTTAGCCTTTTGGTCAACATGTTTCTGGGCTAGGTCTGCGGAATAAGCAGCCGGACACCGTTCTAACGCTCTTGAGATGGTAGACTTATGGACGCCAAGTTTACTAGCAATTTGATGAGGTTTCAACCCTAATTCTAAATAAGTCTCTATCTTTATTCGCTCTTTTATGGTTCATGGGAGTAGCTCATAGGTTTCCTCGTGTTCTGGTAGTGTGGTTACGTATAGTTTACACGACAGAAACGCTATGAGTTTTTTTGTTGCACTATATTTTACAATTTATCATAAGATAAAATACTCAATCTGAATATCTTGTTCAGGGTATGTTTGTGTGAGTTCAGTCGCGATATCATTATACATTTGTCGAAGTGTTGCGATTTTGTCTGGGAAATTGCTCCCCACATAGTGGAAGGTGCACTCGATGGTTAAAAAGAGTTCGTGAAACAGGGCGTTCATTTGTTCTAATTTCTCAAGAAGTTCAGTGTTGCCTTGTAAAAAGCTAGGGGCTTCTTTGCGCTCCGTTGTAAAGGCATCAACAACTTTGACAGGAAAACTCCCGTACTCTAGGCTCAATTCATAGATCATGCGTGGTCTCCTTTATCCGTTTTCATTATTTTACCATAAAATAGCAGAGCTAGCACAAGTGAGGTACTGGCATTGGTATTTTTACAGAAAAAGGAAAGTTCCTACTGTTATGGGTAAAACCTTTCCTTTTTGGCTCATTGTCAACTGTAGTGGGTTGACCAATTTAACACCGAGAGAGGACAAGTTTAGTCTTCTCTCGTTTTATGTTTAGCGCAATGAAAATGCGAGTTTTGAAGTTTGAAAAGTCACCCCTTTTCTGTACAATTTTTATAAAGTGTTTTTGTTAAGCGATAACTCGCTTAACCATAGGTGTTTGGTAATCGAGACTACCGTGAATGCGATGATGGTTCCACCAGTGGACA
>NZ_JBGTZC010000069.1:0-1776 GCF_041807725.1 Streptococcus sp. E17BB | reverse complement strand
CAGAGGTCTGTTCATAGACTCTTTTGACTCCAATAGAGCTGACTTTTTTACCATAGAATTTCCTTTGCTCAGGTCCTGAGAAATAAGGTGGGTCAACAATAGCTAGGTCAAAATAATTATCTGGATAGCACCTCATGCCTTGAACACAATCTTGGTTCAAGAATATACTCATTACTCAACTTCCTCTCTTCTTCAAAAATTCTGGGGCTTCATCGCCCACCTTGATTGTATCGTACTGCTCCTTTGTGACCAGAAAACGGCCATAGGTGCCGACCTCAACGGCATAACCCGTCTCGGTAATTTCCTTTTTGGTAACCTTACCATGCCAAGCCCCGCCGTAGCTATCCACCTGATAGTAGATGACCTTGTGCTGAGTGACTTTGGCTTCCAACTTATCCATTTTGTGGATAATAACCAGCGGTGATAGTAGGATGACGATATAGGCACATAAACTGCCTAGATTTTCAAAATGCTTCATCCCTCCACCTCCTTAGCCCATCGCCAAGCCCACTCAAAGTCTTTCTTAATTTCATTCTCAGTTAGATGGAACTCAGGTTCTTTCACCCAGTATTTCGTGTAATCTTCCATCTGATTTAGAATGATGTAGTCAGCAACTTTCTCTAGGACAGTTATCCCATCATGGTTTGGGTTAGGAATCCTCACCGTATACAGCCTCTCTGGCTCAATTTCATAGCCATCTAAATAGGCTCTAGCTATTAAAAGTTCCTTGTCCTTCTCAGTTTCTTTATCGCTATCAAACCAAGCAATAACTTCTTCAGGCATTGCATACTCTATAGCATTAGTTAGACACTCACCAATACCATAATTTTTAGCTTTACATTCCTCAATCCAATCCGCCACAAACTTCGGAATAACGACTCTTTTCGGTTCGTCAATTTGGTTGATGATACTAAGTACAGATTTTTTTGAGATAGGTTCATCTACGAAATGCTCATACTCTCCCATATCGATAATTACCTTAATCGCTTCTTCTACGTTCATCTTCCTTCTCCATTTCTTCAATTTCTACCTCAATCCGTGGATTGAGGCTGTAAAACTTGCCCACCGTATGCAGAGCAATCTGACCATCATCTTGAAAGACAATACCGCTCATGCTGTCGTACAGGGCTTTCTCATAATTGTCAATATCAGGCTTTTTACCTACTGGTATTGACTCCGCCTGCAAGGCTGCCTGATTTTTCTTAGGCTTAGAAACATACTGGGGCGGTTTGATGTAGAACCTCACATCTGCCCTCAATGCCCCCTCAAGCGTGGGCTGCCCCATGTACTGATTGGCAATAAGCAACCTGCACCGCTCCCGCCAAGACTTCATTTCCTTGTCCTCGTAAGTTGCGGTAAAATTGCCACGTCTCGCAAATCGTGGGCGACTTTGGGGCTTAGGTTCGATATTTAAGACTAACTTCAACTCAATTCCCCTTTCAATCCGCAAAGGTCAAAGAGGTTACGTTTGTTAGACTCAACATATTCAAAGAATGCCTGTAACTCAGCAAACTTCCTCTTTTCAGCCTTCACACCGAGACTGCTATGAAACTCAATGTCATCAGTTGGACACGCTCTGATATCTAACCAGTACAACGGTTCAAAAATGTCCCCATTCTCATCAAGGGACGGTTCGGCATCTTGATTACGAAAAACCATTTTGATGTCATAACCAATCATGTTATCTATTGTGATTTCCTTGTTTTCAATCTCAATCACAATAGAGGTTTTAGGTACGTTAATCTTTGTCAGCATATTCTGTCTCCATTCTGCTTG
>NZ_JBGTZC010000068.1:0-2337 GCF_041807725.1 Streptococcus sp. E17BB | reverse complement strand
GTCCACTGGTGGAACCATCATCGCATTCACGGTAGTCTCGATTACCAAACACCTATGGTTAAGCGAGTTATCGCTTAACAAAAACACTTTATAAAAATTGTACAGAAAAGGGGTGCCTTTTCAACGGTAAATATATCTATCGAAATGCCTAGTGACATCTTGGTCGCATCTGTCAATATGACGATTAAAAGTTCTAAAATAGCTGGTAGTGCCAAGAGCCAACCCACCCAAGGCTTCGTTTTTTGGAGCTGATACAATTCACCCTTTTTCAAGTGAATAAGACCTATAAAGAGGTAAAACAGCCAGTTAAGATCAACAACTTGTTGACCTGATGAGAAAAAGCTAAGAACAACCATCAGGATTGATAGCACTAAGAATACCAGCCCAAGGCTTTGGTAGACAATTTTAGTTGTCGATGTTTTCTTTGTCATTTACTCTCTCCTTCTGCGAGGGAAAAGACCTGTTCAACAGGCTCTTGGAAAATCTTGGCGATTTTCAAGGCAATGAGAATGGAGGGCAGGTATTCGCCACGTTCAATCAGACTGACTGTCTGACGAGAAATCTGTGCTAATTTAGCCAACTCCGTCTGGTTGAGACTATCTCTGGCACGTAACTCTTTGAGACGATTTTTTACAGTATCCATCTTAACCTCCTGCCATCGTCATCATCACGACAAACCCTATCAGGTTGTTAAGCGCATGGACCCCGATAGCGACATCCAATCGTTCAGTGTAGCGATAAACCAGCCCAAGCGCCAGCCCCATGCCACCATACATGACCCAGCTCCCCAAGTCTGATGGGCTATGCAAGAATCCAAAGACAAAACTGCTGATTAATAGCCCCCAAATGGAACGAGGATTAAATAGTTTTCCCATCACCAGACCTCGCATCACAAACTCCTCAATCACTGGCGCCAAAACGACTACAAAAGCAAACAGGAGATAGGGAGGCATGTTGGCATCCATGATGGCCTGTTGATTATTAGGGAGATTTCCTAAACCATGTTCAGTCATGAGAAGGATGGTACCCAAAATTTTGAAAAAATAAACTGCAAGTAAGCCCAGCCCCATCGCCAATAAATATTGCCACCAAACCAGTGTAACACTTCCTTTGAGCAGCTTACCACGCCAAATTACGTAAGCCGTAACCAGTGCCAACAGCACACATAAAACTGCAACAAGCCAATCCTCTGAAGAACCGATCCTGACTGTCAGCTGAAGATCTGCCATAAACAGAAGAGCGCCAAGCAAGAGAACTTGCCATTTTTCAAGTGTTTTTTTCATCATATTTCCCTTTCTTATAAACCGATTTTTATCAACAATCGCCGTAAAATCCTTAGGAGAACAGGCGTTCACTGCACCAATTTTCGAAGAATAGCAGAGCTATTACTACTATCAATGGACTGCTAAATGGAAGACTATCGAACCACCAACTATACTCGCCACCGACATCAGACAGACCCAGAGCGATACCGCATAAAAATCCTACGATGGTTATCATACCAACAATGAGAACAGCCTTTATTGTCGAACCTGACCTTTTCATGACATTCCCCTTTCCTTCACTAATCTTGCTAAGCTCTCTCTTATCTGGTAAACATCAGGTCCTAACACCCTGATAAGTACAAATCCAGTAAGTATCAGCAATACAGCTAGTAAACTCTCTAAAAGACTATATAATATAAGCCCCAGAGCAATACTGATGACAAACTGCTTCGTATTTTCTCTCATGTCAACCTCCTCTGACTGATGTATTTGCTTTAACATCCTTATTGTAACACATCATTTTATTTTTGACAATTATATTTGTCAAAAAAATAATTTTTGTTGTCATTTTAGATATGATTATCGTCAAGAGATTAAATCATTTAGAACAACACTTCTCCCTTCTATTCGTTGTTCAATGATAAAAAGACAGGAACGAGAAGTTCCTGCCCTAGAAATAACTTTTTTAGGCGATTAGCCTTTTCTTCCAAAGAAGTAAGCTGCAACAATTGTAACAAGAGCCGCACCGATAATTGATGGGACGATTGCCATGCCAGCAGCAGTTGGTCCCCACACACCAAAAAGTGCCTGACCAACGTAAGAACCGACAATACCAGCAACGATGTTAGCAATCCAGCCTGAAGATCCTTTTTTAGTGATTGCACCACCGATTGCCCCGATGACTGCTCCGACGATAAGTATCCAAATGAACTCCATAATATTATTTCTTGAAAAGTCACCCCTTTTCTGTACAATTTTTATAAAGTGTTTTTGTTAAGCGATAACTCGCTTAACCATAGGTGTTTGGTAATCGAGACTACCGTGAATGCGATGATGGTTCCACCAGTGGACA
>NZ_JBGTZC010000067.1:0-2501 GCF_041807725.1 Streptococcus sp. E17BB | reverse complement strand
CCCCCCCTCGTGGTTGAGCAATCCTTTGACATTCTCAAGGAAAAGATATGTGGGTCTGAGAATAGATGCGAACCGTGCAATTTCAAAAAAGAGAGTTCCTCTTGTATCTTGGAAACCTCGTCTGTTTCCTGCAATGCTGAAAGCCTGGCACGGAAATCCGCCACAGATAATATCAACAGTTCCGAGTCCTCGAATAGACTCATCTGAAACGGTTGTGATGTCATGTAGTTCTACTTCTCCCTCCGTGTTATGAATTGCTTTATAGCTTGACCGGGCAAATTTATCAATTTCACAGAAACCAATACATTCATGCCCGGCTGCTTCTAGTCCAAGACGAAAGCCACCGATACCAGAAAATAAGTCTAAAAATTTCATTCAGCGTCCTTTCTTGGTTTAATCATTTCAAAAAAATGCGACTGCCAAGGTTGTGAGTTTGGCTAAATACGGGCAGTCGCCATCTTTACATCATTCTGGACCATGATTGCCAGACTGACACATAAGTTCTAGTTCGCTTTTAACGTGGTTCACGGCACGTTTTATTATTTTTTGTTATCTTTGTTATCCTTGTTTCTCTAGCTACATTCTCCAATTAGAGAGCCCAACATGAACCACAGGAGAGCCATGCCTGCTTCTTTCAGAAATTCAATCATACATACCTCCCTGCACAATAGTCCTTTTCCAAAGAGTTCAGCCCAGCCTGCACATATCCCAACGAATAAGGCAATAGTGCTTGTTTTTCGCAAATAGATAAGGGGCGGTTGGCTTCCTCAAATTCCAGCACCAGCTTGTATTTTTCAAGTTCAATCATGCTTCTCTTCTTTCTTTGCAGTCATAGCAGACTACTTGACCACTATGCTTAGATTTGAAAGTTGTTATCTGGTCACAGCCAACACATCTCTCCAGAAAGCCCACACCTTCTCCTTTGCTTGTTCCATGTTTAGGATAATTGGCAATCGCTGGCTTCTCTGCGTACAGCACCAATGCGGAAGTATGCCAATATTGTGCACTAATGCCACTATCTGCAACAGCTGCAGTAGTAGAGGAGAATTTAATGTCAATAACCTTGACATCATTTTCGGATAGCCAGTTATTGATTTGGTCATCAATAGGCTCACAATGTGGGCCATCGTCTGCAAAAAATACCACTCTCATCATTAACCCCTATTATTCATAGCTTCCAATTCCTCCTGTGTAACAGGCTGGTCCAACCGCCGGTAGCCATTGACCCAGTAGTTACGTTGGAAATCAAATCCAAGCTGAGTAAGACCCGCCTTGAAGAGGTCTTTTTCAGCGGTGTCCTCAAAATAGATTTCCAAAGTCATTTTTTGAGTATAGCGTTTAGGGGCATTTTCAGCCCCTCTGACGGCCTCAAGTTCTTTGTGTGGTATTGGGTCAACTTCCAAGATTTCGCCTGTTTCTGGGTCAAATTTTGGGGTCTCCGTAGATTTTTGAGCCTGCTCCTGTTTCTTGGCTCGCTGGGCTGCTAAAATTCGCTCGCGTTCCTCTTGAGCTTGACGCATTTTCTGTTTTTCTTGCTCAAACAAGTAATCAGACTTGATTTGTTCCAGAACTTCCATAACCGTCAGCTCTTTTAGTTGTCGGATATACGGCTGGTCATTCATACCATACTCAGCACATTGCCCTGAAATCATACGTTTGGCCTGCTCAAATTCCTGCTGTTTTTGGTACTCAAACGTAACCATGTCATCAAGGCTTTTCATAGTAACTTTCTTCAAAGTCACACCGTCAGCCATGAAATCTGTTGCTTTCAGGTACTCAATAATCTTGCCATCAAAAACACGAGGGTCAATCATGTACTCAGCGGATTTCTTGGCAATGTAGCTCTTGACTGTATCAAGTCTCAAGGCTTTTTGGTGTTCCTCAAACTCTTTAACATCTTGAGCGATTTTGTCAATGGCATCATCAAGGGGCTTACTTGTGGTCTTAATGTACCCATCAAACTCATCAGCAGATTGCGACAGTTCACGCTTAATCTTGATACGTTCATCAGAAATCTGCTTCTTGAGTTTTCGTAGGTCAGCCAATACCTGCTTATCTTCCTTGATGGTTGCAGCTGTGACCGTGTAATTTTCATACCTAGTCACAACCGCATTGATACCCTGTTCAAACTTCTCACGGTCGATAATCTCAACCTTGGCCTGTGTGACCCTAACCTGTAATTCTTGCATATTTTACCTCCTAGTAGTCCAGCAGTTCGCCCTGTACTGGTTCTTCTACATGGGCTGCAACTTCCTCTTCTTGATGTTCCAATGCTGCCTGCTTAGCCTGTTGAGCTTTCCAAACCTCAACCTGTGCCATTTTTTCGGCAATGACTTCATCACGGGACTTTTCAGGGACAACATCGATAACACGATTGAATGCTTCCCCTCCGTCGTCTTCTGTGTACATGTTGCCCAAATCCTCAGGGAAAGCCTCACGTAGAGCATTAACTAGAGCTGTTTTCCTAATCATGGTAGCTGGCATTGAGTTCCAAGTGCTTT
>NZ_JBGTZC010000066.1:0-3407 GCF_041807725.1 Streptococcus sp. E17BB | reverse complement strand
AGTTGGGACCACGTCAGCCCTTTATTTCTTAGCTCATAGAGATTTAATTTATCTTCGTAGCTCAATTTCATAAAAAAGCACCCCATTCGTTAGATTATCTGTCTAACTTTTGGGGTGCGGTTCACGATTAACGGAGGTCTTTTAATTTTGCCCAGATGGTAGCGATTTCCTCTGGTGAATAGGCTTTGGCACCGCTGGCTAGGGGATGTCCACCACCGTGGTGCTCCTTGGCGATGCCGTTGATGGTCAGGGTTTTACTGCGAAGGTTGACCCGATAGCTACCATCTGCTTGTTCCGTACAAATCATCCAGCGGTCGACACTGTCAATTTTTCCTGGTAGTCCAACAACGAGGCTGACTTCCTCAGGTCTGATGTCAAAGTCCTGCAAAAGTGTTGTGGAAAGAACAATTTGAGCCGCTCCGCTATGGTCCACCTGTAGGTGCTCCAGAATGTAGCCCATCAGGCGAGCGAGCTTGGGCGATAAGGTGTCCAGTTGTCGAGTGATGAGGGCAGCATCAATGCCGGTGTCAAGCAAATAGCTAGCGATACGGAAGGTCTTTGAGCTGGTGGCTGGGTAGAGAAAACGCCCAGTATCGCCGACAATACCTGCATAGAGCAGGCGGGCGATTTTAGTGGTCATCGTCCATCCCAGTTCAATAGCCATCTCAGCAATCATCTCGCTACAAGAAGAAGCTATCGTATCAACCCAAACGAACTCTCCATAAGGTTCATCGTTGGGGTGATGGTCGATTTTAATCAGGCAATCGCCATTGTTATAGCGCTCATCATCAATTCTCGCTTTATTGGCGGTATCAGTCACGATAACCAGGCTGCTAGTATAATCCTTATCTGAGACGCTATCCATTGCTGCTAACCAAGATAAGGTTGGCTCCTCATAGCCTGTGGTTAACACACGTTTATCTGGAAAGTTATGGCGGATAAGTTCTGCCAGCCCAACCTGAGACCCGATGGCATCAGGGTCTGGCTTTTGGTGGCGGTGGATGATGATGGTATCGTAAGCTTGAATCGCTTGTAAGATTGAAAGGAAAGGAGCAGTCATCGTTATCTCTTTTCTATGCTAGTTTGCCTTAGCATAGCATAAAAGTCTTTTTTTTTCAAACGTTGATGGTTCTTGATAATAGCCACATGGCTGATGACACTGATTAGGACTTGTTTATTTTTCACTACTATGTAAAAGGACGTTTTGGGCTAGCCTAGAGACCCCTGATGTGGTATAATAAGGTCAAAATAGGAGGACATTATGGCTTTAGCTAAGATTGTTTACGCTAGCATGACTGGTAACACTGAAGAAATTGCCAATATCGTGGCTGACAAGTTGACCCAGTTAGGACATACCGTTGAACTTGAGGAATGCACGGGCGTAGATGCCAGTGATTTTGAAGAGGCAGATATTGCGATTGTTGCCACCTATACCTATGGTGATGGTGATTTACCTGACGAAATCGTAGACTTTTACGAAGATTTACAAGAACTGGACCTGACAGGGAAAATTTATGGTGTTGTCGGTTCTGGTGATACCTTTTATGATTTTTTCTGCAAGGCTGTTGACGACTTTGAGGCCGCGTTTGAAAAAAGCGGCGCAACAAAAGGTGCAGCATCTGTTAAAGTTGATTTGGCAGCTGAGGATGATGACATCAAAGCCCTTGAGAATTTTGCAGAGCAGCTGGTCTCTAAGCTGGTTTAAATAATGTTGAAAATATCAGTAAGGCATGGATAAAATCCTGCCTTATTTGTTAGGAGGAGTAATGGTAGAACATGTGAAAAAAGTAAGCCTTATCTTCTTCTTTGCAGGATTAGGTGGGCTTTTACGCCAGTTGGTAGTCCTGCAGTTCGGAGATATTGGGCTGCTGGGCTGTAATTATGTAGCTGTTTATGGCCTAGTTTATTCGACACATCACCTCTTTCACTCAAAAAGTATTAGTCCATCGCTAAAAGTAGGATTAAGTGTGGGCTTTTTTGGAGGATTGAGCACTATTGCGCCGATTTTTATGGCCTTGGCCACTGCTCTTGAGCAAGGCGATTGGTGGCGACTAATTGGCTTGATGGTTTGCCATATTCTTGGTGGTTATTTAGTGGCTTTATTGGCAAATAGCCGAGCTCTAAAGAGAGAGGAGGGATAGTAGATGGTGATAGTGATGATACTCTGCGGTTGTGGGGCTCTCTTGCGCTATGCACTCAGACCGCTCAACGCTTACTGTCAGTTATCACTAGGAACGCTAAGTGCTAATCTTCTGGTGGCAGTTACGATTGGGTACCTTTCGCAGTCGACGATGTTCAGTCCAAACTTGCAGTCGTGGTTAATCTTTTTCTTAGGTGGTTTGGGTACTTACTCGACCTTCAACTTGGAGCTACTTGATCGCAGAACAAAGCCAAGAGAATGGTTTGTTTACCTTATTCTGACTTATGTTCTTGGAGTAGGAGGAATCGTCCTAGGTCGAATCTTGGCTATCTGATATTTTGGTTTGGTAAAAATAATTATTTAAAAATCTCTTGAAAAACGCTTAAATACTTGATTTTTCGGGGGGGGGGGGGGGATATAATAGTAGTGTCTACAAGTATCGATGATATTGATATAGCAATAGTCCGCTTTTTCTTACTGGACTTGCAAAATTATTTCTTAGAAAGCTTAGGACAAAGAAAGGAAACAGATTTATGATAACGCATCGGTTTTTATAGAAGTTGATACTGCTATTCACTTCTATAATGTTTATATTTGGTAGTTTATTTGTCACAAGTCAAACAGTACAAGCTAAAGAATTGACAAATGTTACTTTTAAAACAAAGCTTCAAAATGAATCTCGCAAAGAGATTAATCCTCAGGAGCTATACGTGGGATCTGCTTATGAATTTTTTGTTGAATTTGATTTAGCAGCGTATGATAATAATTTAGCTGATGGAGACTATTTTGTTTTTGAATTACCTGAGTCATTTGATGTCAAGGAAAAAACAGAAGAGTTTATCTTTGAGGAAGTTGCTGTTGCTGATGTTGAGATTACTTCAAATGGTACAGACAAAGGTGGTCAGGTGAAGTTAACCTTAAAAAATCTTGACCAGTGGATGGCGAAAAAGAACTATACATCAGTTCAAGGTGTTAAAGGAAACTTCTCTGGAAAATTTAAATTTAATAGTGAAGCTGAAGTGACCATTCCACTAAAAGGAGTTGATGATACAGATACACTCACAATCAAAGTGTTACCTGCTATTACAAGGTCAGAGTATGATGGTACAACCTATAATTATCGTAAAATGGGTGGGCTCACGAGTGAAAAGGCACCCCTTTTCTGTACAATTTTTATAAAGTGTTTTTGTTAAGCGATAACTCGCTTAACCATAGGTGTTTGGTAATCGAGACTACCGTGAATGCGATGATGGTTCCACCAGTGGAC
>NZ_JBGTZC010000065.1:0-3675 GCF_041807725.1 Streptococcus sp. E17BB | reverse complement strand
GTCCCTCCATCACTTCATACTCTAGTACAGGAATATCAACCTGTTGGCCATCGGATACACGTTTACGTCTCTCCTTAGGTCCCGACTAACCCAGGGCGGACGAGCCTTCCCCTGGAAACCTTAGTCTTACGGTGGATGGGATTCTCACCCATCTTTCGCTACTCATACCGGCATTCTCACTTCTATACGCTCCAGCACTCCTCACGGTATGCCTTCGCCGCATATAGAACGCTCTCCTACCATACTACTATTGTAGTATCCACAGCTTCGGTAATGTGTTTTAGCCCCGGTACATTTTCGGCGCAGGGTCACTCGACTAGTGAGCTATTACGCACTCTTTGAATGAATAGCTGCTTCTAAGCTAACATCCTAGTTGTCTGTGCAACCCCACATCCTTTTCCACTTAACACATATTTTGGGACCTTAGCTGGTGGTCTGGGCTGTTTCCCTTTCGACTACGGATCTTAGCACTCGCAGTCTGACTGCCGACCATAATTACTTGGCATTCGGAGTTTATCTGAAATCAGTAAACCGAGATGGCCCCCTCATCCAAACAGTGCTCTACCTCCAAGAATCTCAATGTCGACGCTAGCCCTAAAGCTATTTCGGAGAGAACCAGCTATCTCCAAGTTCGTTTGGAATTTCTCCGCTACCCACAAGTCATCCAAGCACTTTTCAACGTGCCCTGGTTCGGTCCTCCAGTGCGTCTTACCGCACCTTCAACCTGCTCATGGGTAGGTCACATGGTTTCGGGTCTACGTCATGATACTAATGCGCCCTATTAAGACTCGGTTTCCCTACGGCTCCGCTTCTACCACTTAACCTCGCATCATAACGTAACTCGCCGGTTCATTCTACAAAAGGCACGCTCTCACCCATTAACGGGCTCGAACTTGTTGTAGGCACACGGTTTCAGGTTCTATTTCACTCCCCTTCCGGGGTGCTTTTCACCTTTCCCTCACGGTACTGGTTCACTATCGGTCACTAGGGAGTATTTAGGGTTGGGAGATGGTCCTCCCAGATTCCGACGAGATTTCGCGTGTCTCGCCGTACTCAGGATACTGCTAGGTATAAAGACTATTTCAAATACGAGGCTCTCACTCTCTTTGGCTGACCTTCCCATGTCATTCTTCTATACTCTTTAAGTCCACAACGCAGTCCTACAACCCCAGAGAGTAAACTCTCTGGTTTGCCCTCCTGCCGGTTCGCTCGCCGCTACTAAGGCAATCGCTTTTGCTTTCTCTTCCCGCAGCTACTTAGATGTTTCAGTTCACTGCGTCTTCCCTCCAAGCTCCTTAACAGAACTGGATACTAACCATCAAGTTAGTGGGTTCCCCCATTCGGACATCTCTGGATCAGCGCTTACTTACAGCTCCCCAAAGCATTTCGTTGTTAGTCACGTCCTTCTTCGGCTCCTAGTGCCAAGGCATCCACCGTGCGCCCTTATTAACTTAACCTTTAAAATTAAATTTGTTCTCTACAGCGTTTCGGTTTATTTCTTGTTACTATTTCATTTATCTTTTTTAATAAATGGAATTTGATATAGATATTCAATTGTCAATGGTCCCTAGGATAGTTCCCTATCCTATGGAGCCTAGCGGGATCGAACCGCTGACCTCCTGCGTGCAAAGCAGGCGCTCTCCCAGCTGAGCTAAGGCCCCGTACATATAGTATGTACTATTAACGTTATTTAATTCTTTTCAATATGATATCGAGTGGTATCCGCTGGTCCCTGTCGTGCGCTAACGCTTCGACAAAGCTTCAACCTGAAGGTTTCGCTTAGCTGAGCTAAGACCCCACATACGTTGTATGAGTTTACAACCCTTCAGAACTAAACAAGACAAACGCAAGTATCCTTTTCCTTAGAAAGGAGGTGATCCAGCCGCACCTTCCGATACGGCTACCTTGTTACGACTTCACCCCAATCATCTATCCCACCTTAGGCGGCTGGCTCCAAACGGTTACCTCACCGACTTCGGGTGTTACAAACTCTCGTGGTGTGACGGGCGGTGTGTACAAGGCCCGGGAACGTATTCACCGCGGCGTGCTGATCCGCGATTACTAGCGATTCCGACTTCATGTAGGCGAGTTGCAGCCTACAATCCGAACTGAGATCGGCTTTAAGAGATTTGCTTGTCGTCACCGACTTGCGACTCGTTGTACCGACCATTGTAGCACGTGTGTAGCCCAGGTCATAAGGGGCATGATGATTTGACGTCATCCCCACCTTCCTCCGGTTTGTTACCGGCAGTCTCGCTAGAGTGCCCAACTGAATGATGGCAACTAACAATAGGGGTTGCGCTCGTTGCGGGACTTAACCCAACATCTCACGACACGAGCTGACGACAACCATGCACCACCTGTCTCCTCTGTCCCGAAGGAAAATCCTATCTCTAGGACGGTCAGAGGGATGTCAAGACCTGGTAAGGTTCTTCGCGTTGCTTCGAATTAAACCACATGCTCCACCGCTTGTGCGGGCCCCCGTCAATTCCTTTGAGTTTCAGCCTTGCGGCCGTACTCCCCAGGCGGAGTGCTTATCGCGTTAGCTTCGATACTAAGCCCCGGATAGGGCCTAACATCTAGCACTCATCGTTTACGGCGTGGACTACCAGGGTATCTAATCCTGTTCGCTACCCACGCTTTCGAGCCTCAGTGTCAGTTACAGACCAGAGAGCCGCTTTCGCCACCGGTGTTCCTCCATATATCTACGCATTTCACCGCTACACATGGAATTCCACTCTCCCCTTCTGCACTCAAGTTAAACAGTTTCCAAAGCATACAATGGTTGAGCCACTGCCTTTTACTTCAGACTTATCTAACCACCTGCGCTCGCTTTACGCCCAATAAATCCGGACAACGCTCGGGACCTACGTATTACCGCGGCTGCTGGCACGTAGTTAGCCGTCCCTTTCTGGTAAGATACCGTCACTTAATGGATTTTCCACTCCCACTAACGTTCTTCTCTTACAACAGAGCTTTACGATCCGAAAACCTTCTTCACTCACGCGGCGTTGCTCGGTCAGGGTTGCCCCCATTGCCGAAGATTCCCTACTGCTGCCTCCCGTAGGAGTCTGGGCCGTGTCTCAGTCCCAGTGTGGCCGATCACCCTCTCAGGTCGGCTATGTATCGATGCCTAGGTAGGCCGTTACCCTACCTACTAGCTAATACAACGCAGGTCCATCTGATAGTGAAGCAGTTGCTCCTTTCAAACTTTTCTCATGCGAGAATAGTTGTTATGCGGTATTAGCTATCGTTTCCAATAGTTATCCCCCGCTATCAGGCAGGTTACCTACGCGTTACTCACCCGTTCGCGACTCAGTCAACTCGATGGAGCAAGCTCCGGTGATTTGACTGCGTTCCACTTGCATGTATTAGGCACGCCGCCAGCGTTCGTCCTGAGCCAGGATCAAACTCTCATATATATAAAAGTTGATTTGTCTCAGTCATTACTGACTTTTTCCGTTTATTGACGGGATTAAACATCTCATCTAATCCCAACTTGGTTCGTCTTGTTCAGTTCTCAAGGGTCATGCGTTGTCTCCTAAGAGACAACTCCTATATTCTATCAAATCTAAGATAAACTGTCAACTACTTTTTTAAACTTTTTTAAAAGTTTTTTTCGTCCGCTCTCTCAGACTCATGCTCTCTTTCGAGAACTGTTATATCTTATCACAT
>NZ_JBGTZC010000064.1:0-4811 GCF_041807725.1 Streptococcus sp. E17BB | reverse complement strand
GTTACTTGACATAAGAGGGAGGAGGAGGGGGGGGGGGGAGCGCTATGGAACTCGGTGAAATCTCTCTGGAAACAGCCATTCGTGAGTTTGCTGAGGAGACAGGCATTAAGGTGGCTGCCAAACGTTTGCTTAATGTCTACACGAACAGCGAGCATCATTATCCTAACGGCGATATTTGCCAATCCATCACCTTTATCTATGAAATGGTAGCAGAAGAGAGCTATGACATTAGCACTCACCGTGATGATGAAAGTCTAGAGTTACGTTTTTTCACAAAAGAGGAGATTGACCAGTTGGCATTGGCTTTTGACAGCCACCGTTTGATGATTGAAGAATGTGTGTCTGGCAGCTTTGCCATGGGACACTAAAAGTAATAGAAAATGAAAGGAGTGGGACGGGTTTGTGTTCCAACTGAACACGGACTAAAAGCTGTGTCAAAAAGATGAACGACCTCGAAAATCAGGATTTTCGGATCATTCCCTATTTTGACTTGGCTTTTGACGTCCTTTGTATCTTAAGTTATGTTTAAATCAGGCTTTGTAGCGATTTTAGGTCGACCAAACGTCGGCAAATCAACCTTTTTGAATTATGTGATGGGGCAAAAAATTGCCATCATGAGCGATAAGGCGCAGACGACCCGTAACAAGATTATGGGTATTTACACGACTGAGACGGAGCAAATTGTCTTTATCGACACGCCAGGGATTCATAAGCCCAAGACGGCTCTGGGGGATTTTATGGTAGATGCGGCCTACTCGACCCTGCGTGAGGTGGAGACGGTGCTCTTTATGGTACCTGCTGATGAGAAGCGAGGCAAGGGCGATGACATGATTATCGAGCGCTTGAAAAAGGCCAATATCCCTGTGATTTTGGTGATTAACAAGATCGACAAGGTGCACCCTGACCAGCTCTTGGAGCAGATTGATGACTTCAGAAGTCAGATGGACTTCAAGGAAATTGTGCCGATTTCAGCTACTCAGGGGAACAATATCAACCGCCTGATGGAGATTCTCAAGGACAATCTGGAAGAGGGTTTCCAGTATTTCCCAGAAGATCAGATAACTGACCATCCCGAGCGGTTCTTGGTGTCGGAGATGATTCGAGAGAAGGTCTTGCATTTGACCCGCGAAGAGATTCCGCATTCGGTAGCGGTGGTCATCGAGTCAATGAAGCGAGATGAGGAGACCGACAAGGTTCATATTCAAGCGACCATTATGGTTGAGCGTGACAGCCAAAAAGGGATTGTCATCGGAAAAGGTGGTGCCATGCTGAAAAAAATCGGCTCCCTTGCCCGCCGTGACATCGAACTCATGCTAGGCGACAAGGTCTTCCTCGAAATCTGGGTCAAAGTCAAGAAAAATTGGCGAGACAAGAAGCTGGACTTGGCAGATTTTGGCTACAATGAGAAAGAGTATTAAAATAGCTTACGGATAGGCTATTTTAACCCGAGCCTAGAGACGCAAGGGCGAGGCTTCCCTAATGGGGAGTTTAGGGTCATCGCCTGAAAAAAAGTGCAATGAGGTTCAGTAAACTTTTTAACACAAGCAAAGGAATGGGGAGGAGTGACTGATGATTGAACCTGTTACCTCAAATACGGTAACGCATTGGGCAGACCTCGCCAGCCAGTTGTGGTCGCCTGAGCCTCAGGACTTGGTGGCAGACTTTTTAGCTGGTCGATTCCCGTATGAGTTTCTTTTTTGGGACGATGGCAGAGCTGTCGCCTTTATCAGCTTATCCACCAGATATGACTATGTCGAAGGGACGAAAGGCTCTCCTGTTGCATTCTTAGAAGGAGTGTTTGTCTTACCCAGTTATCGTCGCCAAGGATTGGCTAGAAAACTGGTTACTTTTGCGAAAGAGTGGGCAAAAGGACAGGGATTGAGCCAGATTGCCTCTAATTATGCCCTAGACAACCAAGCGAGTCATTTTTGCCATCAAGCACTCGGCTTTCAGGAAGTCAGCCGAACAGTGAATGTCATACAGGACTGCTGAGGACGATAGTCCTCTTTTTTTATTGGATAAAACCCATATTTGTCTGAAAAAACAGAAATTTAAGATTTTATAAAGAATTCTTTAAGTTTTCTTTTAACCTAGCGACGTAAACTAGGGCAATCAAAAAGAAGGGGACTGCTTAATGAAACAAATCAAAAAACATGCCTATACGATTTTATTTTCCAGTGTCTTGCTGACGGCAAATGCCTATAGTCTTCTAAAAACTTTTGTTCTGCCAACAGCGGTGGTCAGTGTCGCAGAGACCGGTCAAGTGCAGGCAACGCCCATCAGCTCCAGCACTGGAACAACAACTGGTAGCTCTGCTATGGCCGCAGGCACAGCAACAGTGACCGATAGCAGCTACACAGACGATAATATCGCCATAGCCATTGAGACCATTCGTCAGAGTGACACGACCATTTATGTGGCGGATGTGCGAATCAGTGATCCGAGCTTGCTCAGGACGGCGCTGGCGCAGGATACCTATGGGACCAACATCACCGCGACGACCTCTAGCACGGCAGCGGCAAACAAGGGCATCTTTGCCATCAATGGAGACTACTACGGGGCAAACCAGACGGGCTATGTCATCAAAAATGGGGTACTCTACCGTGATGTGGCTAGAAGCAGTGACTATGAGGATTTGGTGCAGTATGCCGATGGCACGCTTGATGTGATTTCAGAGAGTGACACGACGGCGCAAGCCTTATTGGACAGTGGTGTGGTCAATACCTTTACCTTTGGACCAACCTTGGTTAAGGATGGTGACATTGCTGTGTCGACAACTGACGAGGTTGGTCGTGCCATGGCAGATAATCCTCGGACAGCTATTGGAATTATCGAGGAAGAGGACGGCTCTCTTCACTATCTCATCGTCGTCTCTGACGGTCGCAGCGATGAGAGCTCTGGTCTGACCCTCTATGAACTGGCTGAGGTCATGCAGAGTTATGGCGCTGATTTAGCCTATAACCTAGACGGCGGTGGCTCGTCTACCACGTACTTCAACGGTCAGGTGGTCAACAAACCGACCACCAATGGCAACACAATTAAAGAAAGGGAGGTGAGTGATATTGTTTACATCGGTTACTAGACAAACACAGCGGAAAAGCATGGTGATGTTAACCTTTCTTAGTCTTTTCCTCATCTTATTTAATCAGATTTACGAGAGTTTCAGCTACGGAGAGAGTTCGCTCTATATGCGGTTCATGTTTGTCATACCGCTGATTGGGGCAGGACTTTACCTTCTGTCAGCTCTAGGCCTGGCATGGTTGCGCAACCGTGCAGCTGTTAGTCTCTTCAATTCTAGTCTAGCCATCACCATCAGCACTTGTCTGGTCAAGGGCATCGTCGAGATATCTGGGCGGTCAACGACCATCGACACCCCCTACTGGTGGGCGGGTCTCGCCTTTCTTGCCCTTAGCTTGGTGGCTGGTCACCTATTTCCCAAAAGATAAGGAGAAACGCCTATGATTATCCTCATTCCCGCTTATGAACCCGACGAGAAGCTTGTCGGTATTGCTCAAGCGATTGTTCACCACACGGTTGCTCAAGTGTTGGTTGTTGATGACGGCAGTGGCCCTGCCTATGCGCCTTATTTTGAGGCGGTTAAGGGCCTTGGGGCAACGGTTCTGACCCATGCGGTCAACCGCGGCAAGGGGGCGACGCTCAAGACTGGCTTTGCCTATATTAGGAACATGGCAGAGCAGGAGACGGTGATTGTCACCGCAGACAGCGATGGTCAGCACTTGGTTGAGGACATCGCACGGGTGGCTGTGCGGATGCAGGCAGAACCAGAGCGTCTGGTCTTAGGGGCTCGGAGCTTTGTTGGCAAGGTGCCTGCCAGAAGCCGTTTTGGCAATAAGGTTACTGCAGTGCTCTTTCGTCTGGCAACAGGTCAGCCAGTAACCGACACCCAGACGGGCTTACGTGGTTTTTCGACCCAACACTTGGACTGGTTACTCAGCCTGTCTGGCGAGCGCTTTGAATATGGGTTCAATATGCTTCTGGACAGTAAGTGTGCTGGTTTTACGCTTGTTGAAGAACCCATTCAAACCATCTACATCGAAGAAAATAAGTCCTCGCATTTCAGACCGATTCGAGATTCCCTGCGGATTTATGCACCATTTGTCACATTTTTAGCGAGTAGTGGTGCGGCAGCCTTGTTGGATATGGGTTTGTTGGTGGTTATGATGACTTTGACCCAAAATCTCTTGCTCTCTGTCATTGTGGCTCGCCTTCTTAGCGCAGGTCTCCAGTACCTGCTCAATGCCAAGCTGGTCTTTCACCAGAACAAACGGACAGTCACCTCACTCCTGCGGTATGGTCTTTTGGTCATCACCCTCCTTGCCTGCAACGCCTTGCTCCTGCAAGCTCTGGTCAGTCTAGGGCTTGGCTTGGTGCTGGCAAAAGTGTTCACCGAAGTTGTGCTGTTTTTGGTCAGTTACCGTGTCCAGCAGGGGCTGGTATTTGGGTAAAGGATTAACAGGTCTTGCTAGTGATTGTTGCTCAAGCTAGGTTGTGATGCTTAAGCTAGGCTATCGTGCTGATTATAAGGTTTTCTCAAGAAAAATCGAGGATGTCTCAGAAAGAACAGGTATGCCACTACAACGTAAAAACGGAATGGTAGAATCCGATGATTAAGTGCCACTGGCCAGGACGTGATTTGGCAACCACGCAAAAAAAGCCTCAGCATTTGTGTACTGACCCCCAAAAGTTGGACAAGAAATATTATTGAAAGGATTTAATTCTGTATTGCACAGGACTAAGTCCTTTTAATTTTGTTTTGATTCGTTTGTTATTGTAGTAAAAAATATAATCGC
>NZ_JBGTZC010000063.1:0-5081 GCF_041807725.1 Streptococcus sp. E17BB | reverse complement strand
GTTTCAGAAACTTTGAAAAGACAAAACTCGCATTTTCATTGCCATAAACATAAAACGAGAGAAGACAAGAACTGTCCTCTCTCGGTGTTAAGTGGGTCAACCCACTACAGTTGACAAAGAGCCCATTTTTCCGCATTTTTGGCAGCGGAAGCGACGCTTTCTTAAACGAATCAACGTTTTATAGCCAGCACATTCAAGATAAGGAATTTTAGACGGTTTTTGGAAGTCGTATTTCGCCATCTGTCCTTGGCAATGTTGGCATTTTGGGGCTTGGTAGTCCAGCTTAGCAATGACTTCCTTGTGACTTTCAGCATCAACGACTTCCAAAATAGTAATGTTAGGGTCTTTAATTTCCAGTAGGCTTGTGATAAAATTAAACTGTTCCATATGACACCTTTCTAATGATGGTTTGGTCGCTTTTCATTATAGGTCATATGGGGCTTTTTTCATACTCAAAAGGCTCTATAATCTCCGTGGTGGATTTACCCACTACAGAAATTATAGAGTCTATATATCTTACGACTCCATAAGCCAATCCCATCGCCCTATCTAAAAAACCAGTCCCAACAGGAACTGGTTTTAGAGTCAAACTGAATCTACAAGTCATCAGTAACTTAGCTTTGACGACGTTTGAGAGAAATAAACATAAAGGTCAGGCCTGTCAGAGTAAGACCTCCGACTGCCAGTAAGTGCCTGTTGCTAGCACCTGTTTTAGGTAACATCGCTTGATAAGTAGGTATTACCGATGATTGATTAGGCTTGTTAAAAGTTCCATTTCTCCAAGTCAAAGGCGTCCCTTGACTGTTTTTGGATGACAGTAAGGCTGACTCTCATTGATTAGAACCACCAGCGGCAGCGCTTCCTCCTTTGAGAAGAGACTTTTCGTCATGTTGTTTTAAAGCCATTTCTTTTTTAAAAGCATCCTTTACAGCTAGAGTCGGTTTAATCGTCGCTAGCTGCTGGTCTGTCGAAGACGACTGAGAGCTTATTGTCTCAGCAGTGCCCTTCGTCACTTTCTTTGGCCTTATAAAACTTAAAGTAACAGCCTTGCCCTTATAATCAGCTGACACATAAGTTAAGCCTTCTGATAGTTTTACTTCGATAAGAGCAAAGAGATGCTCCAAGAAAACAGCATGGGCCATCAGATCAAAGGATAATATTTGAGCCAATTTCCCATCAATCAGGATTGTAATCTCATAGTTTTCCACTGGTGGGTTGACGGAAGAAACAACATGAGCGTCACCTGACGACTGGTCATCCATAGGATGATGGAAGAAGAGATAAACCGTATTGTCTTCATGGGCAGCTGAGTCATAAACAAGACCTTCGGACAATTTAGCTTCGATAAGGGCAGAGAGATGCTCCAAAAAGACAGCATAAACCACATCATCAAATGCTGATACTTGAACCTCTTTACCATCAGCCGAAACAACTATCGTGTAGCTTTCTGAGACATCCTTAGACGGTTGAGGTATAGTCGGTACAGTTGGAGAAGGAATTGGTGCCAAGGTTAGCGCCTTACTAGCGATAATACGCTTAGGAGCTAGACCTTGATCAGTGACCACAGTGGTTACTTGCCTTGATAGAGCACCTGTTTGCTCATCCACACTATAAATCGTTCGGGTTTCTGTGACTCTTGGTTGTCCTGGAATAACTTTATCTGGACTACCAACAAGGTTATTACCATCATACTCAACCATTTCAGAAAGCACTTCTTCTTGACGAACAAGTTTAGGTTTAGTACCGACAACAATCTCTTTAGCAACAGCTGGCTTGGTGCTTAGAATAGTTGTTTGATCAACAACCACTGCCTTATCGCCATCAAGACGATAAGAGGTTCGAGTCGTAGTGATTGCAGGACTTCCCTCAATGCGAGTCACTCGTTTGTTGGCTTCAATATTATCATCAGCAACATAGCGAACAGGAATATCTGTTCCCACCAGCTCTTGAATGAGAGATTTAGTACCGACTTGTATCACTGTATCAGTAGGATTTTCGATCAATCGACCAGTGAACGCAGAGGCTTTACCAGATTGACCTAAAATAGTAACAGGCTGGCTAGCAAAAGCGAGTTGGTCATTTGCCTCATATCGAATTGATGGCTCTACGATAGAGTAAGCTTTATATTCCCACGTTCCAGTGAACGTAAGTGGTCCTGAAACCACTTGTTCATTTGCCGGATTCCATCCTTTGAATTTCCACTCACCTGTCGCATCTTTACTTTCAATTACTACATCTGTATAAAGATTTGGTACTGAGATAGTTTCATTTTCAGACACTGTTTTTCCACTAGGTAGAGGAGCTTTTTGGACATCAAAATTAGTTTCTTGACCATTTTCAAAACTATAGCGATACGAAATCTGATAATTTCTAGGTTGTCTAATCGATGTTGCTGGATTGATAACCATTGCTTTAGTACCAACAATACGCTCAGGGGCAAGGCCAGCATCTACGATAACTTCCTCAACCTTTTCAACTACTTTACCAGTATCCTTATTGAGAGTATAAGTCTTACGGATTTCAGTTAGTTTTGGTCGACCAGGTGTTACTTTATCAGGTGTTCCTGCTAAAACATTTGAATCCTCAACCACTTTTTCTGCTAAATCTTGACTTATTTGAGTGGTAACAGGTTTAGTACCGACAGTCACAATTCGAGGAGAACCCTCATAAACAACGGTTTGTTTGTTAACTTCATCAAGAACAGCTGTTCCATTAACTAATTCATAAGGGGTTGTCACCTTAGTTCTAGTCTGGCTACCCACATCAGTAATGACCATGTGCCCTGCAGAATCTTGTTCGTTTGCTACAAATTTCAATCGAATTTTTGATATTTCCTCGGTCACAAGTGGCTTAGTACCAACTGATATCGTCGTTGGAATCGCTTCTTCCGTGGTTTCTGTGATTTTAGGCACAGCTTTACCATCGACAATGTCAAAAGTGGTTCGGATTGTTGTTTTTTCAGGGCGACCTTGGTTAACTTCTGTTTTAATATTAGCTTCTTTAGCATCATCTCTAACATAAGTAACAGGAATTGTAGCTGCTTCTCTAACCTCAACCTTTGGTTTAGTACCAACGGTAACAACCTGAAGCGTTGGTAGAACAACTACCTTACCCGTAATCGCTGATTGTTTTCCAGGAACACCAGAAATCTTAATAACATTGTCAGTACCTGCGTCACGCTCTTGGTCCGCCTCATAAGCAATCGAAAAATCAACAGGCTTGTAAGGCACAAACTCCCAGGTACCAGTGACTGTAATATCATGGTTTTCTGATACATCATCTGACGAGGTCCAACCTTTAAACTGCCATTCTCCTAATCGATCAATACTCTCAACCAGACTCGGTTGTGGAGCTTCTGGAATAGGAATAACATCACCTTGTTTAACAGTTGTTGCTACAGGAACCGTTGAAACTTGATTTTTGTTAAAGTTACTTTCCTCACCCTTAGTAAAGGCATAGACATAGGTAACACGATTTGAAATCGGCGTTACTACCTTAGGTGCAAATCTCCAGTTTCCTTTATAAATAATGATAGTTGGAGTATCTTGCTCTGTTTCTTTAGTCCAATTAACAAAAGTCCAAGTTCCTGAATCCGTTTGGATATCCGAAGGATTTTTCGGAGTCTCAGGCTCTTGTTCATTATCCAAGCTCTCTGAAGGAAGAATAGCCATTACGGGATGTGGGGCTACAATCTCTTTGTCGTTATGATAAAATTCATAATACACATCGTAAGGATGTTTGTAGACAAAGTCATTATTACTATCTTGTCTAATAAGGCGCTCATTACCTTTCATGACCATCGTCGCAGTGCTTTCAGTGTCTAAATCTAAATAAACATGATTATGAAGGGTAGCTTGACTATCTTGAGCGGTTACTTCAAATCTCAAACCATTCATGCTAACACCTGTCTTAGCTGTTAACTTGTTTTGAGGAGCTATACGGACTGTTCCGTCTCCCGAAAGATCCCATGCGTCTGTTTTAGCATTATCAACATCTAATATAGAATCTCTTGAAACAACATAAGCGCTGTTACTTTGACGATTATTACTCAATTTGATATTGGCATTGTTAGTGAGCTCTAAACTACCACCATTGGTTGTAACATTGGATAAGTTAACACCGTCTAGTGTAATTGTTCCAGTCGGTTCAAATTGAATGATTCTATTGGATTTGCTAGTACCAGAACCTTTTAAGGTTTCCGCCGTAACATTTGAGCCAATTTGACCACTTGTCATTTCAATCGTAGTAAACTGAGCATCACGAGTCCCTGTGATCATAAGTTCTTGTGCCTTAATAGCAGGAGGACGATTGCCAGTAGTTATCTCTGAAAGAGTTAGAGGAGCATTCGCTGTTATTTTAGGCATTACAGATAGGTCTGGATTTATCTGTAAATTTAGGTTTTTAAGCGTACTTGCAGCATTAATTACTAATTCTGGGCGATTCAAAGTCAGGCTAGCATTTTCAGTATGACCTTCAATCGTCACCGCTTTAGTGATGGTATCAAAAGTTCTATCTACCAAACTGTCCACAACAACAATCTTACCCTCTTATGTCAAGTAACTGACACTATTTATCTGCTAGATTACACACTCATTATACCACAAACTATCCCATCGAGAAAGAGACTTGCTAGGGTACAAGTCTCCTCCTCAGCTATTTGTAGATGACTGTAAAAAAGCCAAGACAATCAACCACAACTTTGTCAACGTGTGCAACTACAATTTCTTTGCTTAACCTCTTGTCAGTTGGTAACTGAACACAGTTCGCTTCTTTCATCTGTTCTTCCAAAGCCTGAACATATTTATCTACTTCCTTTTTCTTGGCAATATAATCTTCTCTGGTCAACAGGCTATCCTTGTAGTCCTGAAAGCAGGCAAGTTTTTCTGTCTTCAATCGTTCAATTTCACGAAGAACAAGGGTCTTAGATACCTTTTGATGAGGTTTTACTGCTTCATTTCCTAGTTTCCCTTTGATTGCTTGTTCAATCCTATCCACTCGACAAGACTTCATTTTTTCTCCCTGCCCCTTACAATAACGACAGGAAAAATATTGGTAACCTTGATGGTTGTAATGTCCAATCA
>NZ_JBGTZC010000062.1:0-6311 GCF_041807725.1 Streptococcus sp. E17BB | reverse complement strand
TGAGATATGGTAGTTGCTTAGCAGATACTGAGGAGAAATCCTCGTTGGGGAGTTTAGCTCAGCTGGGAGAGCATCTGCCTTACAAGCAGAGGGTCAGCGGTTCGATCCCGTTAACTCCCATTATTAAGGAAACTTAATAGGTCCCGTAGTGTAGCGGTTATCACGTCGCCCTGTCACGGCGAAGATCGCGGGTTCGATTCCCGTCGGGACCGTTGAAACATCACACCGTGATGTTTCAAGTAACCAGATAATGAAAGACAGCAGTCTTTCTACTTATTATCTTGGATAGAATAAAATAGGTTAGACTCGTTAGCTCAGTTGGTAGAGCAATTGACTTTTAATCAATGGGTCGCTGGTTCGAGCCCAGCACGAGTCATGAATGCGGGTTTGGCGGAATTGGCAGACGCACCAGATTTAGGATCTGGCGCTTTCGGGCGTGGGGGTTCAAGTCCCNACACCACCTTGCCAAGGTGGGGGTCGCGGGTTCGAATCCCGTCGTTCGCTTTCTTTGTATGAGGCTGGGGTGGCGGAACTGGCAGACGCACAGGACTTAAAATCCTGCGGGGGCAACCCCGTACCGGTTCGATTCCGGTCCTCAGCATAATTTAATAAGCACCCTTAGCTCAATTGGATAGAGTACCTGACTACGAATCAGGCGGTTAGAGGTTCGACTCCTCTAGGGTGCATTTTCGGGAAGTAGCTCAGCTTGGTAGAGTGCTTGGTTTGGGACCAAGATGTCGCAGGTTCGAATCCTGTCTTCCCGATATGTGGCGGTGTAGCTCAGCTGGCTAGAGCGTTCGGTTCATACCCGAGAGGTCGGGGGTTCGATCCCCTTCGCCGCTATTTTCATATTGTGGATGACTTTGGACCTTTAGCTCAACTGGTTAGAGCACTCGGCTCATAACCGAGCGGTCGTAGGTTCGAGTCCTACAAGGTCCATTTAGCGGAGGATTACCCAAGTCCGGCTGAAGGGAACGGTCTTGAAAACCGTCAGGCGTGTAAAAGCGTGCGTGGGTTCGAATCCCACATCCTCCTTAAGATAGTAGTTGAGTTTATTGCTCAGCTATTATTTGAAAATTATTATTAACGCGGGATGGAGCAGCTCGGTAGCTCGTCGGGCTCATAACCCGAAGGTCGTAGGTTCAAATCCTGCTCCCGCAATAAGGCTCGGTAGCTCAGTTGGTAGAGCAATGGATTGAAGCTCCATGTGTCGGCGGTTCGATTCCGTCTCGCGCCATAGTTAAAATAGCTTAGTGCTGATATAATGTCTTGGAGAATTACTCAAGAGGCTGAAGAGGACGGTTTGCTAAATCGTTAGGTCGGGTAACTGGCGCGAGGGTTCGAATCCCTCATTCTCCGTAAGTAAACGAGGTAGATAGTTATCTCGTTTTTTGTTAAGTGAGGGTGCTAAGATGAAGAAACGACGTTTTTCTAAATGGATTATTTTTGCAATGACAAGTGCTTTGTTACTGGTATCATTGCTTTTTTTTGTCTCGGGTAATCGAGAAGCAACAAAGCAGCTGGCTAATTTTCCAGCAGCTGTTCTAGCTCAGTTCACCAGCTTCATGAGATTACCTGTAGACTTGGCTACTGATTTTGGGCAGGAAGTTACGGACTTGTTTCAAGCCTATAATGAAAATAAATCGCTGAAACAACGTTTATCAACCTTAGAAAATCAAGATCGTATCATTGAGCGTTTGGAAAATGATAATGCGACACTCCGTGAGGCATTGTCAATCAAGAAAGAAATTTCAGCACAGCAACTTCTCTCTGCTCGTGTGATTTATCGCTCGACCTTATCTTGGCTAGAAATGGTTACACTGGATAAAGGGGCGAAAGATCAGGTAACATCACACATGCTTGCAGTGACAGATAAGGGTCTTGTTGGAACCATTAGCCAGCTGAATGACACGACATCTCAGGTTGAGTTACTGACTAATACGGCTCGTCAAACGGCAATTGGCGCAAGAATAGAAACAGCATCAGGAACCTTGTACGGCATGGTGCTCGGCTATGATACTGAAAAAGAGGCCCTTAAGCTAAGTCAGTTTAATCAGCAACTGCCGATTAAGGTTGGTGATAAAGTTTTGACTAGTGGGCTTGATGGCACCGGGCTAGAGGGAATCACCATTGGGCAGGTTAAGGAAATTGCTCGGACAGAAGACCAAGCTCTGATGGCTTATGTGACGCCTGCTGTCAATAATACCAGCTTGACTTCTGTGACACTAATAGGGGAGGGTGGAAATGATTAAGAAACGTGTTCTCCTCTGGTTAATTATGCTGGTGACTTTTTTCTTGGATGGGCAGATTTCCTTTTTCCTATCTGGCTGGACTGACTTCCGCTGGCTGGTAACGAGTCAGTTTCTCTTGATTAGTATTTTCTATATCAGTATCCTATGGCGGGATCTTTTCAGTTATCTTAGCCTAGTCTTGCTGGGGTTATTTTACGATCAGCATTATTTACTGACCATTGGGCTTGCGACCGTACTATTTCCATTGGTTTATTTTATTTTATCAATCACTAGGCGTTACTGGCTAAAGGGGAAATGGGATCGTGCTTTTGCCTTAGTTCTCTTACAGGTGTTATTTCCAGTAGGCCTCTACTGGCTGGGCTATTTTTACCAGTTAACAACGGTGACATTTTCAGAGTTCTTTAATCGTCAAATGCCTGGGACGATACTGTTTAATGGGATGACCTTATTTTTCTTCTTTCGTTACCTAGAACCGGTTTTATTTAGGGGTGTTGATTTTCGTCAAATATCAACCGAACTGTAATATAGGTGTAACATACTCAGCCCTTTTTTTTGTTAAAATAGGTAATGTCTTAAACTAGAAGGAGTATCTATTCTATGAAAAATAAAATTATTTCAGCAGCATTGGTTAGTGGATTATTCTTGAATACAGTTGCACCACTGTCTGTTTTTGCTGAAGATTTTGACAAGAAGATTGCGCAGACCGATGCGACCATCGCTAATCTATCAGCAGAACAAGCACAAGCTCAAAGTCAAGTTTCCAGTTTAGAAAAACAAGTTGCTGATTTAGAAGCGCAGCAAGATGAGCTCACTAAAACAAACGAAGAGTTACAAGCTGAGTCAAAAGAATTGATTGCAGAGATTGATAGCTTGTCACAAAAAATTGTGGCACGAAATGGTCAGTTGAAAAAGCAAGCACGTAGTGCACAGAAAAATCAACAAGCATCAACGTATATCAATACAGTTTTAGAAGCTGACTCGTTATCAGAAATGGTTAGCCGAATCATGGCGATTCGTAAGGTTATTTCAGCTAATGAAAAATTGTTGAAGCAACAACAATCGGATAAAACCAATATCGAAGAAAAACAAAAGGCTAACCAAGAAGCTATTAACACTGTTGAGGCAAACCTTGTGACCTTGTCTGAGAACACCTATGCTTTAAATGTTCAAAAGGCAGAGTTAGAAGTTGCTCAAATTAATTTACAAGCTTCTCTGACAACTGCTGAAGAGGAAAAAGCTAGTCTCTTGTCTGCAAAGAGTGCAGCTGAGGAAAAAGCTCGTGTAGCAGCTGAGGAAAAAGCTCGTGCAGAAGCGGAGGCCAAGGCTCAAGCTGAGGCTCAGGTGCAGTCTATTGCAGCTTCTCGTGCAGCGGTTGCAACTCCAGTGCAGGAGTCAGCTGCCCCTGCTGTGCAGACGTTAGTAGCACCAGCACAAGCAGCTGCCCCAGCAACTCAACAAACTTACACGACTGCCGCTACGACAACAGTATCTTATGATTACAGCACCTATCCTGTTGGTGAGTGTACATGGGGTGTCAAACAATTGGCTCCATGGGTTGGAAACTATTGGGGTAATGGTGGTGACTGGGCAGCGAGTGCCCGTGCTGCTGGCTTCCGTGTTGGTACGACACCGGCTGTAGGCGCTGTTGCAGTGTGGACAGGTGGCTATCATGGTTATGGTCACGTTGCTTACGTTGTTGCTGTTGAAAGCGATACGAAGATCCAAGTCCAAGAATCTAACATGATGGGCAAACGCTACATTGATAACCACCGTGGTTGGTTTAACCCAACAACCACTAGCGAAGGGGTTGTATCTTACATCTATCCAAATTAGAGTGCATTATCAGGACTTGGAAAAGTCCTGTTTTTTATATTAAAAGGCTCAGCTAGCAAGACTAGATTATTAAATATTTGAGACAACTTGATAAATAGATTCGGGTTGTTATTTGGCAATGGCTCTTTAAGTCAATATCTTATTTCCTTTTCTTATTGAAAATTCCGCTAAAAAGGGTTACAATAGAGGTAACGAAAATTTTTGGAGGGTTCTATGTCGTATTCAAATTTGAAGCTCTTTGCCTTATCGTCTAACCAAGAGTTAGCTGAAAAAGTAGCTGATATTATCGGTATCCCGCTTGGGAAGTCATCTGTTCGTCAGTTTTCAGATGGTGAAACTCAAGTCAATATCGAAGAATCGATTCGTGGTCATCATGTCTTTATCTTACAATCCACTAGTTCACCAGTCAATGATAACCTGATGGAAATCTTGATTATGGTAGATGCCTTGAAACGTGCGAGTGCAGAGACTGTAAATGTTGTCATGCCTTACTATGGATATGCTCGTCAGGATAGAAAGGCACGTTCACGTGAACCAATTACCTCCAAATTAGTTGCCAACATGCTTGAAATTGCTGGTGTTGACCGTTTGTTGACGGTTGATTTGCACGCGTCTCAGATTCAAGGATTTTTCGATATTCCTGTTGACCATTTGATGGGAGCGCCACTGATTGCTGACTACTTCATTCGACGTGGGATGACTGGAGAAGACTATGTGGTGGTCAGCCCAGATCACGGTGGCGTGCCTCGGGCGAGAAAATTGGCCCAGTTTTTACAAACTCCACTGGCAATTATTGACAAGCGCCGTAGCGTTGACAAGATGAATACAAGTGAAGTGATGAATATCATCGGTAGTGTCGCTGGGAAAACATGTATTTTAATTGATGACATGATCGACACAGCAGGGACAATCTGTCACGCTGCAGATGCTCTGCGTGATGCGGGAGCTGTTTCGGTTTATGCCAGCTGTACGCACCCTGTCTTATCAGGACCTGCCTTGGATAATATTGAGCGCTCTGCTATTGAAAAACTGGTGGTGTTAGACACCATCTTCCTTCCAGAAAATCGTGTCATTGATAAGATTGAACAGATTTCAATCGCAGATTTGATTGCTGAAGCGATTATCCGCATCCATGAAAAGCGTCCGTTATCACCACTTTTTGCCCTATCAACTCCAAAATAAAATGAACTCCCTATCAATAAATTGCTAGGGAGTTTTGAGGGCTTGCTCAAAGGTTTCAGACGAACAAGTGACGGCAATCTCTTGACGTGTGAGGGGATGGGTGAAGTTGAGTTGATGGGCATGAAGCATGAGCCTGCCTTTAGGTTTGGGATGATAAAGCGGATCGCCTAATAAGGGCAGTCCCTGGTGTGACAGGTGGACACGGATTTGGTGGGTGCGTCCTGTTTCGAGCTGACAACTAACGAGCGTTCGCTGCCCGTCAAACTGAACTGGGCTTACTCGAGTGAGGGCTACTTGTCCGTGTCGATGATCAACGACGCGTCTTCGCCGATCATGCCGATGACGACCGATTTTATCGCTAATCGTCCTAGTCTTGGGCAGAATACCATCAACCAGAGCGAGGTACTGGCGCTTGATACGTTTTTGCTCCAGGAGGCGGTTCAGCAGAGGGAGGATAAAGGGATTTTTGGCAAATAGCACAGCACCGCTCGTTTCCATGTCTAATCGATGGACGATATAGCAGACGCAGCCAGCATAGGTGGAGACATGATTGAGCAGGGCGATTTCTGTGGGCTCATTGCCATGGGTCTTGAGCCCTTCTGGCTTGTTAACAATGATGAGGTGGTCATCTTCGTAGAGGCAGTCAATGAGGTCAGCATTGCCAGCAGGCAGTGTTTTTTGAGGGTAGTCTTCCTCATCAAAGGTTAGATTGATGACATCTCCGAGATGGACTGAGCTCTGCCAGTTGACAGCTCTGCCATTGACCAAGAGATGCTTTTTTGTCCGTAGGAAATGCCTAATTTTTCGAGGAATGAGTAAGTGCTTCTCTAGAAGCTCTTTCACGCTACAATCCGCAAAGGTGTTGTGAATGGTGTAAGAGGTTGTCATGTGTGCTCCTTTAGGTATTGCTAGGGTAGACTCTGAAAAGGCACCCCTTTTCTGTACAATTTTTATAAAGTGTTTTTGTTAAGCGATAACTCGCTTAACCATAGGTGTTTGGTAATCGAGACTACCGTGAATGCGATGATGGTTCCACCAGTGGAC
>NZ_JBGTZC010000061.1:0-6448 GCF_041807725.1 Streptococcus sp. E17BB | reverse complement strand
AGGGACTCCCTGCAACAGGCGATGTTCACACAGCTCTAGCTGCTGTCGGCGCAACAGCCCTCTTATCAGCCCTAGGCTTAGCCGGACTGAGAAGACGAGCTAGGTAAGTTAATAAAAACTAGATTAGTCATGAGCCAGTCTAGTTTTTTAGCAAATACACATTTAAGTTAGAAAACCTCAATTATGTTATAATAAAAAAAGATAGCTATTCAAAGCAGTAGTTTCAAAGGAGGATATTGTGGACATTAGACTGGCTTTCCCGAGTGAAGTTAATCAAATCATGGAAATTATTGGCGATGCGAGACGCCATATCGCTGGCTATGGGAGTGACCAATGGCAGGGCGCTTATCCTGACCGTGAAATCATTGTTGAGGATATCTTGCAAGGCTATGGTCAAGTTGCTGTGGTAGACGGTCGAGTAGCAGCCTATGTTGCCATGATGGGTCATGAGCTAGCTTATGACTGTCTATTGACAGGGAGTTGGAGACAGCCTGATAAAACTGATTATCTTACCTTTCATCGGATAGCGGTCGCGGAGGCCTTTCGTGGGCAAGGAGTCATCTTGGCCCTCTTGGAAGGTTTGATGGAAGTCCGTCAAACCAAAACCTTTCGTGCGGATACCCATCCTGCCAATAAAGCGATGCAGCATATTTTTACCAAGCTAGGATTTCAACAGGTAGGTATTGCTCAGTTACCAGATGGTGAACGGCTGGCTTACGAAAAGGTAGCTTCAGAAAAAGGGTGATGGTCTTTGCCTATGGCTGATCCATTTGACCAGTATAACGGTCTTTTGGCATAGTTACAATTCATTAGATTTAGACTAGGGTAAATAAACTTCTGGACAGATAAGCAGAGTGGCGGTCTACTACACAAGTATTCACTCACAAACTTCCAGCAGGTCTGCTGGTTAGCACTCAAGAAAATTACCGTGTCAGCGATAGCACTCTCGAGTAGTAGCTTTGGCTGCGATTTACCCACAGGATAGTCTTATGAATGAAGAAATTAAAAAAAGGAGCAGACAGATGTTGTTTGGAGGAATAGACGAAAAGGAAAGCAAGCGTGTGGAGAAAGAGGCGCGCAAGAAGGCTAGAGAGGCTCTTCGGGACCGGTTTGAAGTCACCTACTTTACAGTTCCTAGTGATAGTTTGGTGGGAACCTATAGTGTGCTGGTAGACAAGGAGACAGGCGTAGAGTATCTGTCAAATGGACATGGGCTGACGCCGCTTTTAAACGCAGAAGGCAAGCCAAAGGTGCGCCCGTGACTCTTGTCAAAGCTTGCTATGTGTCGCCCATCGGTGAACTTTCTTTGGTAGCTGATGAGACAGGCTTAGTCGGCGCTTGGTTTCTGGGGCAAGCTCACTTTGAGCGAGGGATAAAAGAGCCTGTAGAAATGGGAGATTCTGTCATCCTTCTGCAGGCAGTGGAATGGCTGGAGAGCTACTTTGCAGGCGAGGTGCTCGAAGTAGCTGTTCCCTTATCTCCTCAAGGTACTGCTTTTCAACAGCGGGTTTGGTCGGAGTTGGCAACCATTCCCTATGGACAGACCTGTACTTATAAGGCCTTAGCAGACCGCCTGCAATGCCGCTCTAGCCAAGCTGTTGGTGGAGCAGTTGGGAAAAATCCTCTGTCCATCTTCATTCCCTGTCACCGTATATTAGGAAGTGATGGGAGTTTGACGGGTTACGCAGGAGGCTTGGAGCGAAAAAGTTGGCTGTTGGCACATGAAGAAAGGATCTCCAAATCAACTGACTAGCTCGGCTATGAGACAACAGAAAGGAAATATCATGACCTATCTCTACTATGAATACCCTAAATGCAGTACCTGTAAGGCTGCTAAGAAAGAGCTGAACCAGCTGGGTGTGGCGTTTGAAGCCATTGACATCAAGGCAACACCTCCGACAGCAAGCCAGCTCAAGGAATGGATGGCAGCGACTGGATTGGAGCTAAAGAAATACTTTAATACCTCTGGCAACAGTTACCGTACCTTGGGGCTCAAAGATCGTTTTGACAGTCTGACGGAGGAAGAAGCCTTGGCTTTGCTAGCGGCAGATGGCATGTTGATCAAGAGACCACTCCTCATCAAGGATGGGAAAATCCTGCAAATCGGCTACAAAACATCTTATGAAGAATTGGGGGTGCAGTAAGATGAGCCGTATCTACCAGATGAGTTTTGCTTCGGTCTACCAAGCCTTGGTCAATAAGGTGGAGCGAAAAGGCCATGCAGGTGCTGATGTCGCCCGAGTGACCGCTTGGTTGACAGGCTATAGCATGGAAGAAGTGAGCGATTTTCGTCAATCAGAAGTAACCTTTGGTGATGTCTTTAGACAGGCTCCTGCCTACCATCCAGACCGCACTTTGATTACTGGCAAGATTTGTGGGGTGCAGATTGAGGAGATTACAGATCCTCTTATGCAGGAAATTCGTCGTTTGGACAAGTTGGTGGACTGGCTGGCCAAGGGAAAAACGGTGGAAGAAACATTGGCTAAGTACACCGCTAAATAATAAAAATTGAGAGTGGGACAAAAATCGGTCATTCGTCAGAATTCGATGAGTCGTTAGTCCACCTCCGCACAGTTGAGTAGAGCTGTAAAAACTGATAAAATCAACGAATTAGAGCCAACTCGACCATTGTGCCTTGCTTGAAAATTAAAAATCACTTGAGAGGTTAGGACTTTTGTCCCAACCTCAATTTATTTATACTTGAAAAGTAATCCTGCCAGAGCAGCTAAGGCTCTTGGTTGAAGGCTCGCATTTTAGTTATAGCTAAAAACTATAACCAGCTCCATAAAAAGACTATTATGCAAACTATTTTTTGTCTGTTATAATAAATTCATCTTAAACATTAACCAAAAAGGGAGAGATGAAATTGTAAAAAAATACTTTGAACATGTTGGTAGTTTTTTGCGACCAGAGGCGTTGAGAGTAGCTCGCTAAGAGTTTACAGCAGGTAAAATTTCTGCTGAGGAGCTTACAGCGATTGAAGATGAGGCCATCACAGAACTCGTCGATAAGCAGATTTCGGCTGGCTTGGAAAAAGTCACAGACGGTGAGTTCCGTTGGCTTTACTGGTACTTGGATTTTTTCTGGGGATTTAATGGTATCGACCATATCCAGGCAGCCGAGGGCTATAAGTTCCATGACGAGACGACCAAGGCTGACTCGGCCATCCTTTCTGGGAAAATCACCGGGCACAACCATCCGTTTGTTGAGCACTACAAATTTCTGGCTCAGCTGGTTGAGGGACGAGGTGTCGAAGCCAAATACACCATTCCAGCTCCTTCTCAGTTCTATTTTGAGTTGATTCGTGATGCTGAGCATGTGGCCAAGTTACAAGAGATTTACCCTGATGTTGAGGAGTTGCGTCGAGATATCCAGGCAGCTTATTTACAAGTGATCAATGATTTGGTTGTAGCTGGTCTCAAGACCCTGCAGGTCGATGACTGTACCTGGGGTGTCTTGGTTGATGACAACTTCTTAACGGCTTGGGGTGCCCTTCAAGGACAAACAAAGGATGAGGTGCGTGAGAGCCTTGCTCAGCTATTTTTAACCCTTAATAATGACGTCTATGAGCATGTGCCGGCTGGGCTTTTGGTCAATACCCATGTGTGTCGTGGGAATTACCACTCAACCTGGGCTTCTCAAGGGGGCTACAACCCAATTGCTAAGGAACTTTTGCGGACGAAGCAGCAAAGACCTACTTCCTTGAGTTCGACAACGAACGTTCAGGTGGTTTTGAACCATTGGCAGAATTCAAAGACCCTGAAAAGGTTGCGGTATTGGGGTTGATTACTTCAAAATTCCCAGAATTAGAAGACAAGGCAGCGCTCATTGAGCGCATCAAGGAAGCTAGTCAGTATATCTCGCTGGAGCAGCTCTGGATTTCTACCCAGTGTGGCTTTGCCTCAACGGAAGAAGGCAATATCCTGACTGATGAGGACCAGTGGAATAAGCTGAAACTGGTCAAAGAGGTTATTGACGAGGTTTGGGGATAGGACAGGAGGAATTACAGATGACAAAAAAATATTTTGAGCACGTTGGGAGCTTTTTGCGTCCTGAAGAATTAAAAACAGCTAGAGCCCAGTTTGCCGCGGGCGAAATCAGTCAAGAAGAGCTGACGGCTATCGAGGATCGTTTAATTACTGAGTTGGTCGATAAGCAGGTGGCGGTCGGTCTTGAGAAAATCACGGATGGCGAATTCCGTCGTGCCAACTGGCATGTGGATTTCTTCTGGGGATTTGAGGGCATTGAGCGGTCTCAGTACGGTGAGGGGCTATATTTTGCTGGTGTCGAGACCAATGACGACTCGGCGATTGTCACTGGTAAAATCAGCTTTAACAAAGCAACTCATCCCTTTATCCAACACTACCGCTTTATCAAACAGCTCGCTGATGAACGAGGAGTAGAGGCTAAGCTGACTATTCCAGCCCCAGCCCAGTGTTTGATTGAATTGCAGCGCGGTAGCAATCTCGAGAAGGCTTTAGCAGTTTACCCCAACCCAGCTGATCTAGCACAGGACTTAGCAGCGGCTTATCGTCAGGCTATTCTAGCTTTTTATGACGAAGGGGCTCGCACCATTCAGTTGGATGATTGTACTTGGGGAGCTATCATGGACGATGAGTTCTTCCAGTCTGTCATTAAAGGCGTGGACAAAGATTTCTTGAGAGAGAATTTCTTGCGAATCAATAATACCGCCATCGTTGACCTGCCAGAAGACCTGCAAATCAATACTCACGTTTGCCGAGGCAATTACCAATCCACCTATCTGACTTCTGGCCCTTATACCCCAGTAGCGGAAACCCTCTTTGGTCGTGAAAATGCGACAGCCTATTTCCTAGAGTATGACAACGACCGTTCTGGTGGCTTTGAACCGCTAGCAGAGTTCAAAAACCCTGACAAGGTGGCTGTCCTAGGTCTTGTGACGACTAAGGACGGTAAACTGGAAGACAAAGAGCAGCTGATTGCCCGCATCAAGGAATCTAGCCAGCATATCCCGTTGGAACAGCTCTGGTTGGCAACCCAATGTGGTTTTGCCTCAACAGAAGAAGGAAGCATTTTGACTGATGAGGACCAGTGGAACAAGCTGAAACTGGTCAAAGAGGTCATCGATGAGGTTTGGGGCTAATGAATACCCGTCGTCTGGCTCAAATTGCTTTACTATCAGCCCTTAGCGTAGCGCTTCGCTACGCTTTTGGCGCTTTTCCAAACATCAAACCAATCACCGCCATATTTCTCGTCCTATCCATTACCCTAGGTCTAGCAGATAGCCTGATGGTGATGGCATTGACCATGGTGGTCACCTCCTTTATTTTTGGTTTTGGTCCTTGGGTGCTCTGGCAGCTACTGGCCTACGGGGTGGTTCTATTTTTGTGGAAAATGCTGTGCTACCCCTTAACAAAGTCTTTAAAATCTGCTACAATAAGAGGAGTTGCTCAATCCGTTCTGGCTGGGCTGATGGGGATTTTATACGGTCTGGTGATTGATAGTGTGTCTGCCTTGTTCTACCAAATGCCAATCTGGGCTTATCTGCTCAACGGTATTAGTTTTAACCTGGCGCATGCGATCTCAACAGCCTTATTTTATCCGATTATTGTTACTATTTTTGCTCGACTAGAGCAACTAACCCACTAAAGGAGACCTCCCATGAAAAAACGACTATCATCTATCCTTGCCTTGATGGCAGTGCTCAGTTTGACAGGCTGTGCAGCTGTGCGATTGGAACAAGAAAAAACGATACCAACAACAAGTCAGGTGTCAGAACAAATGGTACAGCTGGTCGTGAAGACTGGCGAAACACAGACAGAACAATCGGTTCCACTCAAAGAGGGCGAGACAGTACTTGACCTCTTGAAAGCTCATCACGATGTTGAAGAAACCGATGGCTTTGTTACGGCCATTGACGGTGTTAAGCAAGACGAAGCTGCTAAACTTTACTGGATGTACAAGGTCAACGATGTGATGGCAGATAAATCTGCGGCAGAACTGACACCAAAAGCCGGGGATGTGATTGAATTTTACCAAGAAAAATTTTAAATCGTTTTATCGCACCCGATCGGTGCGATTTTTTAAGGTTGTGTAATACTTGACGAAATNAGACCGTCTTCAGTTGAAAAAATACTCACCAAAATTGCGTAAGCACGTGATTTTTACTGAAGTTAAATAAGACAATCTACAAAAAGCCCAGCTTCCTTCTTGAACCGCACCCCAAAAGTTAGACAGATAATCTAACGAATGGGGTGCTTTTTTATGAAATTGAGCTACGAAGATAAATTAAATCTCTATGAGCTAAGAAATAAAGGGCTGACGTGGCCCCAACTTAGCCAAGCTTACGATATTCAGATTTCCAACCTCAAATATATAGTAAAGCTTATGGATAGGTATGGAGTCGAGATTGTTAGAAAGGGTAAAAATACGTATTATCCTCCCGAGTTAAAACAAGAAATCATGGATA
>NZ_JBGTZC010000060.1:0-6955 GCF_041807725.1 Streptococcus sp. E17BB | reverse complement strand
TGTAGCTTCAGCACTAGCCTCAGCGACAGTAGGTAAGAAGGGACTCCCTGCAACAGGCGATGTTCACACAGCTCTAGCTGCTGTCGGCGCAACAGCCCTCTTATCAGCCCTAGGCTTAGCCGGACGGAGAAGACGAGCTAGATAAGTTAATCTGATAATACAAAAACAACAGTTTTAATGCTGTTGTTTTTGTTGGTGAAGTTATCATTATTATGATTATGTTTTAAAATATTATACTCAATATGACAATGGCTCTATCACTTTAGAACTAATGTGACTAGCTAAGACAAAAATTTTTTCAAAGCGGTGCCTATTAGCCTTACCACGAGTATTTTGACCACAGAGATAGATACTCAATCTATTATTGTTAATGTTGACAATAATATAGCTTTCTAGTTTATTAAACGACAGTAAGCGCATGTTGTTTTCAATTCTAGATTACATAAAAGTACTTCCAGTGGGGGTTAAAAAGTATTGTTCTCAAAAATCATATTAAATCTATACCTGATTAGAGTTTTAGTTGCAAATAGTTTATTTATAGGACTAGGAAATAGAAGATGATAAATCCTTTTTTTTGTGGTAGAATGAAGAGTACTATATGAAAAGCGGAGAAAAGTATGAACATTTACGATCAATTACAGGCGGTGGAAGACCGCTATGAAGAGTTAGGCGAGTTGCTCAGTGACCCGGAGGTGGTATCTGACACCAAACGCTTTATGGAATTGTCTCGCGAAGAGGCAAACACGCGTGAAACGGTCGCTGCCTACCGTGAGTATAAGGCGACTATACAAGCCATCGCAGATGCAGAAGAGATGATTAAAGAAGCAGGTGGCGACAAGGATTTAGAGGAAATGGCTAAAGAAGAGCTCAAAGAGAGCAAGGCCGCTAAGGAAGCTCTCGAAGAGCGATTGAAAATCCTGCTCCTACCTAAAGACCCGAATGACGATAAAAACATCATCTTGGAGATTCGTGGTGCAGCAGGTGGTGACGAGGCGGCCCTCTTTGCCGGTGATCTTCTAGCCATGTACCAGAAGTTTTCCGAAAGCCAAGGCTGGGGATTTGAAGTCATGGAGACGTCTTACAATGGTGTTGGTGGAATCAAGGAAGTCGTGGCGATGGTATCAGGTCAGTCGGTTTACTCTAAACTGAAATACGAATCTGGTGCCCACCGTGTGCAACGTGTCCCTGTGACCGAAAGCCAAGGCCGTGTCCATACATCGACAGCGACAGTTCTTATCATGCCTGAAATCGAAGAAGTCGAGTATGACATTGACTCGAAAGACCTCCGTATCGACATCTACCACGCTTCTGGTGCAGGTGGTCAGAACGTCAATAAGGTGGCAACGGCTGTCCGTATCGTTCACTTGCCGACCAACATCAAGGTCGAGATGCAGGAAGAGCGGACCCAGCAGAAGAACCGTGACAAGGCCATGAAGATTATCCGTGCCCGTGTGGCGGATCATTTTGCCCAGATTGCGCAAGACGAGCAGGATGCGGAGCGCAAGTCTACCATCGGTACAGGTGACCGTTCAGAACGCATTCGCACCTACAATTTTCCGCAGAACCGTGTCACCGACCACCGTATCGGTCTGACCCTGCAAAAGCTGGATACGATTTTATCTGGGAAGATGGACGAAGTGGTGGATGCCCTCGTTCTCTACGACCAGACCCAAAAACTGGAAAAGTTGGCCAACTAATGCGGTTGGGACAGGTCTTGTCTTCCTTGGAAGACCGAATAGAAGCCGCAGGAGCAGAGCGAGCTGCCCTTGCCTACGTCTTTCGTGAGCTCAAGGGCTGGAGTTTGACCGACTTGGTTTTGCAGCTGTCACAGCCCATCTCGCCAGCAGACGAGGCACTCTTGACCGAGCTGGCGGACAAACTCAGCCAGCATCTTCCCGCCCAGCACCTGACCGGACGCACCTACTTTCGAGAGTTGACGCTCTTGGTGGACAGCCGTGTCCTCATCCCTCGCCCTGAGACGGAGGAGTTGGTCGATTTGATTCTTTTGGAAAATAGCAGAGCGGATTTGCGAGTCCTGGACTTGGGGACAGGTAGCGGTGCCATTGCCCTCTCTCTCAAGCAAGCTAGAGAAGATTGGCAGGTGACGGCGAGTGATTTGTCAGCCGATGCTCTGGCAGTTGCTCGTGAAAATGCCCAAAAGCACGACCTTGCGGTTACCTTTGTCCAGTCGGATGTTTACGATGGTCTAGCGGAGACCTACGACCTTATCGTCTCCAATCCCCCCTACATCGCTTACACAGACCAGCATGAGGTCGGAGAAAATGTCCTGCGCTATGAACCGCATACCGCTCTTTTTGCCGAAGAAGAAGGATTGGCCATTTATCGACAAATCCTGATAGATGCCCAGCGGCACCTGACACCAGATGGCAAGATTTATCTGGAAATTGGCTACAAGCAAGGCCAAGCGCTGAAAGCCTTGGCTCAGCAGTATTTACCCGATAAGCGCGTTCGGGTCTTGACAGACAGCTACGGCAAAGACAGAATGGTGGTGATTGATAATGGCTGATTTGGGTCAGGTTTTAGAAAATGGCGGGGCAGTCGTCCTGCCGACTGAGACGGTTTACGGGCTCTTTGCCAAGGCACTGGATGAAGAGGCTGTGGATCAGGTCTATGCCCTCAAGCAACGCCCTCGAGACAAGGCATTCAATCTGAACGTCTCAAATCCGAACGATATTCGGGAATTCAGTCAAAACCAGCCTATTTTTTTAGAAAAGCTGTATAATGAGTTTATGCCAGGATCGTTGACCATCATCTTAGAAGCCAACGACCGAGTGCCACACTGGGTCAACTCTGGTCTGGGAACAGTCGGTTTTCGGGTTCCCAATCATCCTGTGACCCTAGACATGATTGCCCAGTATGGACCATTGATCGGTCCTTCCGCCAATCGGTCAGGCCAAGCCAGTGGCATCTCTTTCGAGGACATCATGGCAGAGTTTGACGGTCAAGTGACGGGCTACGCAGATGATGCCGCCCTGACAGGACAGGACTCGACCATTTTGGACTTGTCTGGTGACAGAGCGACCATTTTACGACAAGGAGCCATCACCAAGGCACAACTCCTTGAAGTTGTGCCAGAGTTGAACTTTTAGGAGGATTAGTATGCTCAGATGTTTACACGATAAAGATGTCTCACAACTGTCGATTATCAATGAGTTGGCGTTAGGGTATTCTTTTTCAGAAGAGAAGACTGCCCAGCAATTAACTAAATTATCGGCAGATGATCACCATTTTCTGCTTGGCTATGGCGACCCTGAAACAGGAGAGTTCTTAGGCTATGTTCACGCTCAAATCTATGAAAGTTTGTACTCGCCGACAGGTTTTAATGTCTTGGCTCTGGCAGTTCACCCTGAACATCAAGGGAAGGGAATCGGTCGGTGCTTAATTGCAGGTTTAGAGGATGAAGCTAAGGCTAGAGGATATGCCTTCATCCGCCTGAATTCAGCTTCACATCGTCTGGAGGCGCATGAATTTTACCGCAGGATTGGCTACGATGGGGATAAGACGCAGCTGCGATTTATCAAGTTATTTGAGGAAGGGAACGATGATTGAACGTGAACCAGATGTTCCCGAGTTGACCGCGGATGACATGGCTTTGCTGACGGAGGCGGTCTTTGGGCAAGATCAGTTGCCTCAGGTCTGTGACTTGGGCTTTATCTTTTCGAGCACCCACCCCTTGCATTGGGAGAAGGCTGTCGAGGCTTATCGACAGGGCTATGTTAGCCAGTTTTTAGTGACGGGTGGTCGAAGCAAGACAGGACAGGCTCATCCTGATTGGCCAGGAGGTGATCGGACAGAGGCTGAGGTCATCATCGAGCACTTGGTGGCTGGGGGCGTTCCACGGCAGGCCATTCTGCATGAGAACCAATCGACCAATTCCTTGGAAAATGTTCTATTTGCTAAGGATTTGATTGATTTTTCACGCGTTAAGAGCATTTTGGTCATTTGCAAGAGCCATGTGGCAGGGCGTCAGCTACGAACCCTAGCCCAGCATCTTCCAGATGATATTGACCTTATCTCTTATCCCTTTGATACAGCTTATAAAGGACAGATAATTCGTCGGTCAGACTGGATGACCTCTGACATCGGTCGCCGACGGGTCTGGGGAGAATACCTGCGCCGGAGAACTGGGGCATTTGAAACCATTGGATAACCAACTTAAAGGAGTACACTTATGATTTTTGACAAGGAAGATTACAAGGCCTTTGACGCTGACCTTTGGGCAGCGGTACAAGCCGAAGAGCAGCGCCAGCAAAACAACATCGAGCTGATTGCCTCTGAAAACGTGGTGTCTAAGGCTGTTATGGCAGCTCAGGGCACCCTATTGACCAACAAATACGCAGAAGGCTACCCTGGCAAGCGCTACTATGGTGGCACAGACTGTGTGGACGTGGTGGAAAATCTGGCGATCGAGCGAGCGAAAGAAATTTTTGGCGCCAAGTTTGCCAATGTTCAGCCGCACTCTGGCAGCCAAGCCAACGCGGCGGCTTACATGGCGCTGATTGAAACGGGTGACACGGTGATGGGCATGGACTTGTCCGCTGGTGGCCACCTCACTCATGGGGCGACAGTGAGCTTTTCGGGCAAACAGTATAATTTTGTCCACTACACGGTTGACCCTGAGACCCACCTCCTCGACTACGATGCCATTCTGGAGCAAGCCAAGGTCGTACAGCCTAAACTCATCGTAGCAGGAGCGTCCGCTTATTCGCGGGTGATTGATTTTGCCCGTTTTAGGGAAATTGCTGACGCGGTTGGTGCTTATTTGGTCGTGGACATGGCGCACATTGCTGGTCTGGTGGCGTCTGGCCATCACCCAAGCCCAGTATCGCATGCTCACATCACGACGACCACCACCCACAAGACCCTACGCGGCCCTCGTGGCGGCTTAATCTTGACCAATGATGAGGCCATCGCTAAGAAAATCAACTCTGCTATCTTCCCAGGTTTGCAGGGTGGCCCTCTCATGCACGTTATTGCTGCCAAGGCAGTTGCCTTTAAGGAAGTCTTAGACCCTGCCTTCAAGACCTACGGTGAGCAGGTCATCAAAAACACTCGTGCCATGGCGGAGGTCTTTCTCAAGCATGATAAGTTTAAGGTCATCTCAGGAGGAACGGATAACCACCTCCTCCTAGTGGAAGTGACTGGCGTGGTTGAGAGTGGCAAGGTTGCCCAGCACCTGTTGGACGAGGTCAATATTACTCTCAATAAAAATTCTATTCCCTTTGAAACCCTGTCACCCTTCCAGACCTCTGGTATTCGTATCGGCTCCCCAGCCATCACCAGCCGTGGTCTCGGTGAAGCAGAAGCGACCAAGATTGCCGAGCTCATTATCAAAACCTTGGAAAATGCTGACAAGCCAGACGTGATTGATCAGGTGCGTGCTGAGGTTAAGGCGATTACGGATGCCTTTCCGCTTTATAGTTAACCAGAAGAAAGGAACTTAAAATAATTTCAGAATATGTTTTACTTTGTGCCCCTTACCGATTTGAAAATCGGTTTGTGACTGAACTTGATAAAGAAATAGTTGATAAAGAATTACTTCCAATTGTCTTACCGAATGTAAATATCTTGACACGATTTTTAGTAAAACACGGTCTAAAAAAGAATTTTGGTATTGTGAATAAACATACTTTGGTTAATGAAATCAGAGCTCTAAAACAAGGCGACTACCGTAGGTTAAGAATGAAGAGAAGGCTTTGACAGCTGTCCTAGAGGAGTTAACTGAGGATACAAACTTGCTGGAGATTCTAGGTCGCTTACAAGCTTTAAGCAAAGGAAAAGGGGTACAAGGTTTTGATGATTGTCGTATCATTGATGTCTTGACCAAGGCTTATGCAGGAAAGCTTGTGAGTCAGGCGGAGTTTCAGGAGCTATTTGACCAAGAGACTACTCGTATCAAGCAAGATTATGAGAGTTGGGAACAGTATTTGGCATCTTGTGTTTTAGGGAAAATTTTACAATTTGCACCCACATCTTCGACGATTGTGACGGAAGAGAGTTTTATTTTAGCGATTTATGGTTACTGCCTGGATAAAGTTAACGCTTTCTCATTTGCATCTTTCTGGGTTGATACTAACTTGGAACAACTGGGACAAGTTTTGGCTGATGTGCTCGGCTTTGATTATGAGCAAGATAAAAAAGATATGCGGGGAATTGAGGAATAGCTAGTACCAGCCATCTCTCCTTATAGGGCTCTTTGTCAACTGTAGTGGGTGAGTTATATTTACTGACGAGTGAGAAGCAACTTGGTTCTCACTCGTTTTATTTGGTTATTTTAGCTAATTAATCTTATTTATCTGTTTTATATTATGAAAAGGCACCCCTTTTCTGTACAATTTTTATAAAGCGTTTTTGTTAAGCGATAACTCGCTTAACCATAGGTGTTTGGTAATCGAGACTACCGTGAATGCGATGATGGTTCCACCAGTGGACATAGTCCTTGGTTTTAAGGGTTAGTTCTTCTAGTGACTGGCAGGTCTCCTGGTTGATAAACTCCAGTTTGAAAGAGCGGTAGGTGCTCTCATCGACGGCATTATCATAGGGACAGCCCGCTTGACTGAGGGAACGGGTAATGCCAAAGGTTTCAAGCATCTCATCAATCAACTGAGTATCGAACTCCTTGCCCCGATCCGAGTGGAAGAGGTTGACCTTGGTCAGGGCGTAAGGAATGCTTTGGATGGCTTGTTTAACCAACTCTGCAGTCTTCTGCCAACCGACTGACAGACCAATGATTTCACGGTTGAAGAGGTCAATCATCAAGTAAACATAAGCCCATCGCTTGCCAACACGGACATAAGTTAAGTCTGTTACAATCGCTTCATGATACGACGAATGCGACGACGAGACACTAGCATCCCTTGCGCTTCTAGGCGTCTCTTGATTTTTCGTGCACCGTATCTGGATTTGCTCTCACGGAAAATCTGTTTCACCTTTG
>NZ_JBGTZC010000059.1:0-6970 GCF_041807725.1 Streptococcus sp. E17BB | reverse complement strand
TTAATCCACTCAAGGTATACGCGGTCTTAAGAGGATAGAAATCTTGTTCGCTCTCGTTCTACTTTATAGAGATATTCCAAATCATCATAATTTTTATCATTCAGTAGTTTATCTGATAGTTGTTTGAACTCAGATAAGTCAAATGTTAATTCTATTTGGTCATTGAAAAAATAATCCAAAGGGACTTCTAGATTTTGGGATAGTTGGAACAAAAGTTCTGCAGAAGGCATCAAATGATTACGCTCAATTTTACCAATCTAACTTTGTTCACAAATCCCATCAGCAAGGACTTTTTGAGAGAGTCCTAATTCTTTTCGTCTCATTTTGAGTTTGTCAGATATCATTGTCATCACCTTGCTTCTTTTCANCCCATCAGCAAGGACTTTTTGAGAGAGTCCTAATTCTTTTCGTCTCATTTTGAGTTTGTCAGATATCATTGTCATCACCTTGCTTCTTTTCATGGTATATTATCCTCATTGTACAAAAGTTAGTCATAAACAGCAACATTTTTAATTTTAAAATTAAAAAAATCAAAAAATACACAAATATAATTGACAGGAAATTTTATATATGATAAGATTAAATGAAAGGGANNNGCAATTCTCATATGAAATATAATAAGTAGAAGGACTAATAACATGAAAGATATTTTAAAAAAGAGCAGTATTACTGCTTTGGCAATTGTGGGAATAGGTGTAGTTATTTCCCAAGTGTCAGCAAGACAAATTGGAGATTACGATGTTACTATTCCTCGATTTGGAAATATTACAACGACCACTTTGTATAAAGAAAATCATACAAATGGAGTACATCAGAACGATGCCATTGGGGGGAATAAGAGAATCAATACCTCTATTCAGCTTTCAAGAACTGGAGCGGACATTACCGGAAGCTATCAGATGGGGCCAGGAGATGTTATTTATATGCCTTATCATGGAGGTGCAGGTGCATATATTGGTAGTGGGACAAAATTGAGTATTGCAACACCTGTATCTACGGTTGTAAAAGTACAAGCTCAGGGTTCTTGGAGTCCCGACGCACAATAAGAAATTAATAGATATAACGGTAATTTTATTTTAGGGGGAGGAGGCGACTGTCTTCTCCTTTGGTGTTATCATAGATTATTGAGGACGATAATATGATAAGTTATTTTTCAGCTGAGTTAAAGCGAGCTGTCTTATCTCAAAAGAACCTTATAGCTATGTTGCTGGTATTAGTCAGCCTCTTTATCGGAATGATGAGTAGCTGGGATTCAATCGCTGAATTTAAGGGAGTGTCGCTCTTCTTATATGCCTTTTCTTTGGGGTCAGGTGCTATCTTGCCAGTCGTAGCACCTCTGATTGTAGGTCTTCCGTTCTCAAATGCTTACTTGGAGGATAGGGAGAACCATATGATTTATGGGATACTGACCAGAACCACTCTAAAAACCTACTATATTGTGAAAATAGCGTCTAATAGTTTAGCGTCAGCGCTGTCTATCATGCTTCCCTTGACCTTATTCTTACTCACCAATAGGATCATGTTGCCATTTGAGAAAGGCTTGTATTTCGGTGAAATTGGTGGTGCGTGGTCGTCTGTTTTTCGTCAGCATCAGATGTTGTATGCTATCCTCACGGTGATAAACAGCGGTATCTTTGCTGCGGTCTATGCCAATCTCGGGTTGGTATCGACTTTCTTTATCCGTAACAAGCTAGCTTCTGCCGTTATTCCCTTTGGCTTATACCTGCTCCCGTCATTTGTTTTTCCGTTTATAAGACTGGATAGATTTGAACCAGTCACAACGTTTGATCTAACCGCCAATACGACAGCTAATGTTTTATCGGTCTATGGTCAGCTGTTGCTAATCCTATCTGTGACGCTTGTCGTCGGGTTTTTCAGACTAAAAAAGGAAGTGATCATTGATGATTCAACGGATGATTAGGCTTTTGGGGCAGAGGTATGAGAGAAAATTAGTTGTGTATGTCTTACTGCTGTTTTGCCTAATTAGTTTCAGCTTTCTCCAATTTAATCTGTCGTCATCAGAAAAAAATTTTTGGCTCTGGCAGCTTTATCTGACCAGTGATTTATACACTGCTATTGTGGGAGTACCCTTGGTCTGTTTAATCGGTAGCAGTTTTATCTCCAGACTATTTTTTCCGAGCCAACTAGCTCTACTACGTTTCAAAGATAAAAAACGGTTATTTAGGCATCAGTTCTTAGTACAGGTCATTTTTGGGATAACATTTGTCTGTTTACTGGCTTTAATGGGGATCCTGATTGGTATGTTTACAACAAATGTCAATGTGGCATGGACACCAGAAACGGTTAAGCACTACACAGACCTGTTTTCAGCACAGCCGTCTCTTGGCAGAAGCTTGCTTAGTCAAACTATCTTAGTCGCAATTAACTTTTACTGTTATTTATTCTTTTTGCTAAATCTTCATCAGTTTTGCCGACTGCTCTTCAGCGATAAGGTTTCTTTATTTTTAATGATAGCTTTTATCTTCTTTCAATCCTTTATCTATAAATTGACGATTTACTCACCTGTTCTTTCCTTGCTACCGATTTATCACTACCAAGCGGTTCATGTTGGAGCTGTTTGGGAAAACATGGTGTACTGGCTGTCTGGTAACCTTTCTTTGATAGCGATGACCTATATTCTGGCGATAAGACGGAACTATACAGACTAAGGAGATGCGATGTTAACAGTCTTGTTCAAGAAAAATATAACCCCAAAAATCGTACTTGCTGTGCTGGTGTTCTTTTTCCTGCTTCATTTATCGGGTCACTATATGCTCGGTACGGAGGCTGAAGAGAGTGTGCTAGATTACTACCAGCTGAATTATCGCCATTTTTACCTTATTGCTAAGCACATCTCACCTATTCTCTTGTTCTTGTTTTTATTTGTGTTTAAGATTGATATGACAGAGAGTTATACTGGTTTACTCATTATGCGACAGGGCAATCAATATAAACACTTGTTGGACATCAGTTGCTATATCGCCTTGGTGGGAGCTGTTTACTGGTTGCTTTATTTTCAGGTGTTTTACCTCTTATCCGGAACCAGCCACATGCTCTCTCTTAGGGAGATGATCAGGTTGATAGTCATCATTGCTCAAACAAGCAGTTTATATTTTTGTTTATCTAGGGTGTTTAGAAATGCCCAAACAGCGGCGCTCATCTCTTGCGCAACCGTGGTTTATTTGAGTATGCAATCGCAAGGCATGGCTGATTGGCTCACATTAAGTCCAGTTCCGTTACTGGTCATCGTTACTAATCTACTTTTCATCATTATTGACATCACTAAGAAAGGAGTATTGCATCTATGAAGACAATTGAGATTAAGGAGATGTCGTTCTCTTTTGGGAGGCAAGATATTTTTAAACAGCTTAACGGCTCCTTTGCTTCTGGAGAAATCGTGGGCATCACTGGTAAAAATGGTTCTGGGAAGTCGGTCTTGTTTAAGATCATTGCTGGCTTGGCAAAGCCAAAAGAGGGTGAAGTCTGGGTCAATGGGAGAGAGGTTGCGACATCCACACGGTTTGCGGACAAGATTGGGGTACTGATTGAGGAACCATCGTTTTTGCCTGAGCTGACGGCTTACGATAATCTAGCTCTGCTATTGAGCATTAACCAAAACGTTTCCAAGGAAGTCATAGAAGGTGCGCTGGAGGCGGTGGATTTGCTGGCATTTAAGGATAAGAAAGTCAAGCACTTCTCTTTGGGCATGAAAAAGAAAATGGGCATCGCTCAAGCCATCATGGAGCATCCCAAGGTGTTATTGCTTGATGAGCCGATGAACGCCTTGGATGCAGATGCTGTGATGAAGATAAGAGAGCTGATTTTGCGACTGGCTAAACAAGGAACAACTGTTTTGATGGCTAGCCACAATCAAGAAGACATTGACTGTTTGTGTCACAAAGTGTACAAGGTTGAAGATTACAAGCTGGTCGAACAGTCATAGTGCGGTAAGTCAAGTATCGTTATAAAAAATGAGCAATAGGGGCACTCACTCAATGAAACTACTTGCTCATTTTTATGTGGAGAGAAAGACTAGTTCAAGAGGCATTTTACAGCAGAAATATGACTTTTTTGCTGTTTTTTTTTATAATCAGGTTATGACACTATTAGATTTATTAAAGAAAAAATTTTTGAAGCCATCATCGAGCGAGGCGAGTGATGAGTATGGCGATGTCTCCTTGGAGGATACGGTCGTTTTTACTCAGCTGTCAGAAGAACCGCCTGCAAAACCGACCTACCGTCGGCGACGTAGCCAGAAGGATGACATGGAACAAGATGAGAGGACGAGTCTACTTAGCCGATTTCGGTTACCGACATCCCATCCCCTTCGTCGCTACTGGCGCCGTTACCATGTCGGCAAGGTGCTCTTACTCATGGCTGCGTTGTTTGGTCTTGTGGTAGGAGGCTACTTGTTTTATCTAGCCAAAACGGCCAAGGTCTCTGACCTTCAGGCTTCCCTAAAGGCTGTCACGGTCATCTATGACCGAAACAATGAGGAGGCAGGCAGCCTGTCTGGTCAAAAAGGCACCTATGTCGAACTAGATGCCATCAGTGACCAGTTGGAGCAGGCAGTGATTGCCACAGAGGACAGAACCTTTTATGACAATAGCGGGATTAACTTTCAGCGAACCTTTTTAGCGCTGTTGACTTTAGGGAAATCTGGTGGTGGCTCAACCATCACCCAGCAGTTGGCTAAAAATGCTTACCTGACCCAAGATCAGACCATCAAGCGTAAGGCCAGGGAATTTTTCTTGGCGCTAGAATTGACTAAGAAGTACAGTAAAAACGACATCTTGACCATGTACCTCAACCACGCTTATTTTGGTAATGGGGTCTGGGGCGTGGAAGATGCCAGTCAGAAATACTTTGGGGTGTCAGCCGCTGAGCTGAGTTTAGATGAGGCGGCAACCTTGGCAGGTATGCTCAAAGGTCCAGAGATTTATAATCCCTATGCTTCTCTGGAAGAGGCCACCAATCGTCGAGATACGGTGTTGCAGTCCATGGTAGAGGCAGGCTACATCAGTCAGGAAGTTGCTGATCAGCATATGGCGGTAGCAATGGCAGAGCGTTTGGCTGATACCTATGCTGGCAAGGTGGATAATTACGCTTATCCTTCCTATTTCGATGCGGTGGTCAATGAGGCGATTGCCATGTATGGCTTGAGTGAGAAAGACATCGTCAACAACGGTTATCGGATTTATACCGAACTTGATCAGAACTATCAAAGTGGCATGCAACAGACGCTTGATAATGATGAGTTGATTCCTGTATCTGAGATTGATGGCAGTCAGGCGCAGGCGGCCAGCGTGGCTCTAGACCCGACGACAGGAGGTGTTCGTGGTCTGGTCGGTCGTGTCAATAGTAGTGAACAGCCGACTTTTAGAACCTTTAACTTTGCAACGCAAGCCGAGAGAAGTCCGGCATCAAGCATTAAACCCTTGATTGTCTATGCACCAGCTCTTGCCAACGGCTGGGCAACGGATAGCCTCTTGCCTAATAGCCATCGTGATTTTAACGGTTATGCCCCACATAACTTTGGCGGTTATGAGTCTGAGGATGTGCCTATGTATCAAGCCTTGGCACAGTCTTATAATATCCCAGCGGTGTACTTGACCGAGCAGATGGGGATTGACCAAGCCATCGCTTATGGCAAACAGTTTGGCTTAGAGATGGATAAGGCTAATCGAGAATTAGGCATTGCGCTGGGCGGTAGTGTAACGACCAATCCGTTAGAGATGGCGCAGGCTTATGCGACATTTGCTAATGGCGGGGTCATGCCTAAGGCCCACCTCATCACCCGAATCGAGACAGCAGACGGACGTGTGATTAAAACCTACAAGCCGACAAGTCAGCGCATTTTGATCAAGGCTGTAGCAGACCAGATGACCAGCATGATGCTGGGGACTTTTTCAAACGGTACAGGGGTGCGTGCCAATGTCTACGGTTATACCTTAGCAGGGAAAACAGGAACAAGCGAAACAGCATTTAACCCAGAGCTTGTTGGTGACCAGTGGGTGATTGGTTATACGCCTGATGTGGTCATCAGCCAGTGGGTCGGCTTTGAGCAGACCGATGAGAACCACTACCTCAGTGATGCTAACGCTTATATGGCACCACAGCTCTTTAGCACGCAAGCAAGCTATATCTTGCCTTACACGGCAGGCACGTCTTTTTCTGAGGAAAATAGCTACGCGCTGGATGGTATCGCCCCAGAATATACTGATGAAGCCAGCCAAACAGAATCTCAAGACATCATCGATGGGCTTCGCCAATCAGCTCAAGAAGCCGCAGACAAACTTCGCCAAGCCGTCGACGACTCAGGTTTAAGAGAAAAAGCCCAGAACCTCTGGGATCAGCTGATCAATTATTTCAGATAAGTTGCCAATTGTTGTCAGATATGATAGAATAGGGTGTAAAAGGAGGCCTTATGGCACAAAAAAAAGCAAGTCTAGCCTGTACAGATTGCGGTAGCCGTAACTACTCGATTAGTGTCAGTAGCAACCCAAAACCCACTCGGCTAGAAGTCAAGAAATTTTGCAAGCATTGTAAACAGTACAGCTTACATAAAGAAACACGATAGGAGAGCTCATGGGCATTTTTAAGGTTTTACGAGATACCACTTGGCCAACACCAAAACAGGCATGGAAGGACTATATTTCCATTCTTCAGTACACCGCATTTTTCACACTCATCATTTTTATCTTTGACAAACTCTTGTCACTAGGTATTTTTGAGTTGATTAACAAATTTTAACCTGAATCAACAGAGGTTTCATCATCAACTAATGTTGAACGATACTGACATCGAGAGAGGATCAGAGTTGTCTTCTCTCGTTTTTTCTTCTATTTTTGGCTCTATAATTTCTGTAGTGGGTAAATCCACCATGGAGATTATAGAGCCTTTTGAGTGTAGAAAAAAAGTTCCATATGACCTACAATGAAAAGTGCTTAAACAACTCATTAGAAAGACA
>NZ_JBGTZC010000058.1:0-7698 GCF_041807725.1 Streptococcus sp. E17BB | reverse complement strand
CGACAAACAACCTTATCAAGGTCATTAAACGGAATGCCTTTGGTTTCAGAAACTTTGAAAAGACAAAACTCGCATTTTCATTGCCATAAACATAAAACGAGAGAAGACAAGAACTGTCCTCTCTCAGTGTTAAGTGGGTCAACCCACTACAGTTGACAAAGAGCCTCTTTTCATACGATGTTAATATCTACACCAAACCGTCAAGCAAACCGCACATGAAATCTTCAGAGCGGAATTGACCGATGTCATCAATCTTTTCTCCAAAACCGATGAATTTGACAGGGATATCAAGTTCCTCACGAATAGCAAGAACAACCCCGCCCTTAGCAGTACCGTCCAGTTTGGTCAAAACTAAACCTGTCAGTGGTGTGATTTTTGAAAATTCCTTGGCTTGCACCAGAGCATTCTGCCCAGTTGAGGCATCGAGCGCCAGAAGGGTCTCATGTGGGGCATCTGGTAGGACACGTTTGATGATGCGCCCGATTTTTTCCAGCTCAGCCATGAGGTGGTCCTTATTTTGGAGCCGTCCCGCAGTATCAATCAGAAGGATGTCAACGGCTTCAGCGACAGCTTTTTCCATACCGTCAAAAACGACGGAGGCAGGGTCCGCCTTCTCAGATCCAGTCACCACAGATACATCGACACGGCGCCCCCATTCGACCAACTGGGCAACTGCACCAGCACGGAAGGTGTCCGCAGCGACTAGCATGACCGACTTGCCGGCTCGCTTGTATTGGTGGGCGAGCTTGCCGATTGAGGTGGTTTTGCCGACCCCATTGACCCCAACAAAGAGCATAACTGTCAGCCCCTTTTGGAAGTTGATGGCTTCCTGCTCAAAACCATCCTTTTCATAGATGTCCACGAGTTTTTCGATGATGACACGGCGGAGATCGTCTGACTTTTTAGCCTTTTCGAGTTTGGCTTCATAGCGGAGCTCCTCTGTCAGCTTGGTAGCGACCGTCACACCCACGTCAGACATGATGAGTAGTTCTTCCAAGTCCTCGAAAAATTCCTCGTCCACGGTACGGAAGTTAGCTAGGAAAGCATTGAGCCTTGCGCCAAAACCAGTTCTGGTTTTCTTGAGGGTGCGGTTGTACTTGTCTTCGGTGGTTTCAGAGTGCTGCACTGCTTGGGCTGGCGCTGAAACAGGCTCTACAACCTGTCGCGTCTGCATGCTCTCCAAAACCAACTCTTCCCCTCGCTCAGCCGCAGCCTTAACGGCTGCTTTTTTAGCATAATAATTCGCCATCACGCTTGAAAAATGCTGGCCGTGTTCGGTCAACTGAGCAGCCAAAGCAGCATCGTCGGTTAGAGGAGATGTCAGCTGGTCAGCTGGTGCAGCCAGATTGTCAGCTTCATCGTCTACTTGACTTAAAACCACCTCATCAGCCAAGTTTGACTGGGGCATTACAGTATTTTCCTCAGCAGTGCTGACAGTGGAAACATCAACGTTTGGTTCATCGAGCAGCTGACTATCCTCAGCTGTTGTCTCCTGTACAGGGTCTTGAAGCACCTGCTCTTCTTTTTTCTTCCCAAATAGGCGATCAAACAAGCCCATCAGTCATCTCCTCCTTCACGATATAACGGTAAATAGCTTCTGCCACACCTGACTGGTCATTGGTTCTGGTCACAGACAGACGAGCAGCAGCTTTGGCAGCAGGCACCGCATTGCCCATAGCGACACCCCAGCCTGCCCAAGCTAACATGGTCAGGTCATTTTCCTCATCACCCATGGTCATAACCTGATGAGGGGCAAGACCAAGCATCTGACATAGGTCTGCCAAGCCCTGCGCCTTATGGACACCTTTGGGCATGACTTCTAGGATAATCTCCCGAGACTTAAAGACCTCAAACTGCTGGCTCAGACTGGCTGGTAGTTGGGCAATTCGCTGGTCTAAGTAGTCAGCTTCACAGACAATGACGATTTTATTGTAGACCTGGTCTTTTGGTAGATCGGCAAGGCTGTTCAGCTGGATAAAGTCCAACATGGGATTGGCGGTGTGGTAGAGCGATGTCTTGCCTTGACTGGGAATCGAATAAACTGTCCCATCACTAATGACATCAACAGGCAGGGCCAGTTGCGCCATCACCGCCTGCACCTGAGCAATCTCATTCATGCTCATCGGGTGGTGAGCTACAACGGTCCCATCATTTCGCTGCACCAGCCCACCATTAAAGGTAATGCTGTACTGGTCCCACCCTTGCAGTCCCAGCTCTTCCAGCAGATTGCCAATAGCTTTGAGCGGACGCCCTGTCGTGATGACGATATTGACACCTTTTTCCTTGGCCATTTGCAGAGCGAGCTTGTTTTCTGGACTGACCTGCTTGTCTGTGGTGAACAAGGTGCCGTCCAGATCCAAAGCCAGTAATCTAATGTCTGCGGCCGCTTGTTCCAGGTAGGTCAACACAGCACCTGTCTCATGATGACCAATCACCTGACTAGCCCGTTCTTTAATGGCTGGAATGGCATTAGCAACCGCTATCGCCTGTCCAACTTGACTCATTAGTTCCAGATCATTCCCATTGTCCCCAAAGGCAGTCACCTGACTCACATCTAGCCCTAACTGTTGACAAAGTTTCATAAGACCAAGAGCTTTATTGCTCCCTTGACGAATAATATCAACCGAATCATCTCCGACAGCCACGGCCACAAAACCAGTTTCTCGCTGATTAAAGGCAGCAATCCCGTCTAACAGAGTGTCCTTAGTAAACTGAGCAGTGAGCTTGTAGATGTTGTCATCAACAGCTAGTAGATCATCAACCTGTTGCAGGTTTTCATAGTAATGCGCCAAATCAGCAACGTAAGTAGCAGCCGCTTGTTGGGTGGCATAAGAACCGCGTTGCCCAGACAGCAAGTACTTGTCCTCTGTCAGGTAGGAATTTTGCCTAAGCGCTTCAACAACTCTTGCAACCTCATCTGGAAGCATCGTATCTTCAAAAATTACCTGGTCTTGATAACGGACGAAAGCCCCATTTTCATCAATCATAGCGATACGATTGGTCAATCCTGTAAAAAGCTTATCCAAGGCTAATAAACCGCGACCACTAGCCACTGCAAAGAGATAGCCCAAGCGGTCAAAATCATCTAGCAGAGCTTCCAAACGTTTACGGTCATAGCTGCCTTGGTCATTCAAAAAAGTACCGTCCATGTCGGACACAAAAAGTTTTTTTATCCGTGTCATGCTTCTATTGTAACAAATTTTCAGCGATTTTGATAGCTAGAGAGCAACTCATCTAGACGAACAATCATTGAACTGCCTCTACGCATCGTCAGCTGTTTCTAGGGACTTTGTAGACCTGCTCTGCCATTTTCCCAAAATATCCCCCCAATAAGCTGTACCTCGCTGCCGATCCGCCAAGGCGTGTTTACCATAGAGGCTCATCAGTTGGTTGACCGCTTTGATCATAAACTCACGGCGGGGTTTATCCAGATGGCGCAACGTGTTTAGCATAGCTCTGGCACGAACGGGATCAGGGGTTGATAGGTCGTTTAGACTGGCAATGCCAGAGGTGAAAAACAAGTCAAAAAAGGTATCAAAAAAGAGTTTTAGTTCTTGATTTGAGTACTGATTAAGCCAATCATTGAAGGTTTTCTCTAGACTCAGGCTAAATTGGCTAAGTTGAGAGCTTCTCAAAAAAGCCGTCTCCGACACCTGCCAATGCGACATATCGTGTTGCAACAGCCCCTTATTTTGGCTAATCACCGTTTCATAAGCCACATCTGAGCTTAGCATGATGCCAACGATAGCCTCTTCAGGCCGAAAAGCCTTGACCCTTGGTCGAATGGTCTGATAACCAGGAGAATTGAGGACAGACTGATGAAGTCCAGGAGCGTCGAAAACATAGACAGCACTGATCTTTGTTTGTAAGGTTGCTGGAACCAAACTGCTAGCATAGAGCGCTAGATTGCCACCTTTAGAGTGACCAGAGACCACCAATTTGCCTGAGAAATCCATCAAAAATGCTCTGAGGTAACTGAATGCCGCCTGCTGGGCAGGGATGGTTCGCATGTAGGACATGTTGAAATCCTCTTTCCAGCCAATCAAACTATCATCTGTGCCACGAAAAATCAACTGGGTATGCCCAAGGCTGGGCAAGCACATGACCATGGCAGCGAATTGCCTGCCGTAGTCGGGGTTAACATCATTGACATAGTAGCCTAGCTCTACATCACCAAATCGCTGACTGGTTAAGACTGCTCGTAGGAGTTCAACCCGTGCTGGTGTCACCAGGAAATCATAGGCTGGCTGTTCCAACTCAGCAACCGCAAGTTTCCCCAGTAGGTCAACCAGTCGATGATAGCTGTGATGGTCAAGCGTTTCTGGCAGGTATTCACCAAAAGTCAAATAGCCGAGTTCGTTTAGACAGGCAATGTCCAACTCATTGAGCGGGAGGTCGTCAAAGGATCGATGACCGTTTGCCAGCACATAGTCTTTGATATTAGCCATGAGTACCCTCCGCGAGACAAGACATAATCAACTCAGCAGTCTCAGCCGGACGCGCCATGTAGAAATCATGATGGCTGTTTGGCAGCACCTGATAAGAGACATAAACTGGACAGTTAGCTAAATAGCGCTCTTTTTGCTCTAAAACATCTGACGGCTGGTCACTGATGATGACCGTCGTCGGTGTCCTAAAATCTGCCTGTTGCAAGGGCTGATGGCACTGTCGGCGAGCTGTCAACAGCCCCATTACCGCCTCCTGGTTGAGCCGCAAGCGATAGACCCCAGCCACCTCATCATAGAGGTAGGCCTCCTGCTCTGCTCGCTCAAGGTTGGCTGACCAACTCTCACTCCCCTCACGCGCCTGACTCAGATGCTCCGCCATGTCTGCAAAAACCTGCCCCTCCAAGTAGGCCTGAGCACCAGCCAATTCCTCCTCAAGTGGTAAAGACGAAAGATCAATACAGGCCCCATCTAACAGGATTAGTTGGCTCACGCGCCAAGGATAAGCGTAGGCATACGCTGCTGAGATGTCTGCTCCAAGAGAATAGCCGAGCAGGGTCACAGGCGTTTCTGGTAACTGTTGACTTAACCAGATTAGTAACGCTTCATTGCTTACCACCGACTGTTCGAGGTTATCAGGGTGACCAGGAAGTGGCAGATAATTGACCCTTACCCCTCTATCTGCCAAGGCTACCAGTAAGTCAGCTGCGTAGTAGCGGTTACTTCCCAGCCCATCTAGGAAATAAACCGTCATACCTCCTCCTCAAACAAGCTCAAATAGTCGCCGTAACCGAGCTCTGCCATTTGCTCATAGGGGATAAATTTCAGGGCTGCCGAGTTGATGCAGTAGCGCAAGCCCCCTCTGTCACGAGGACCGTCGTTGAAAACATGCCCCAGATGGGAATTGCTCTGACGACTGCGGATTTCAATCCGCCGCATGCCGTAGGAACTGTCATCGTGATGGGTCAGGTCACGGTTGTTAATCGGTTGGCTAAAAGCAGGCCAACCGCAGTGGGCGGGAAATTTGTCCAGCGATGAGAACAAGACCTCACCACCAACGATATCCACATAGATACCTTTTTCAAAAAAATTATCGTACTCCCCTGTGAAAGGACGCTCAGTTGCTGATTCTTGGGTCACTCGGTAAGCCAAGTCACCAATCCGCTGGCGCAGTTCTTCTTTTGTTTCTGTCATCGTATGACCTCCTTGACTAGATTTTACCACATTTTAAGGTTTGTCGCCAAAGCAACATACAGGATAACATGAAAATAGCATCAGAAACTCTGTCTGATGCTTGCTAGCTGTTTTAAATTTATCTGCTTTGAAAATAAGGTTTGAACAAGCTTTATGAAGACAATTAACTCAGAAATACTACCTGTTACTCGTCAACTAAGGTAATATCAGCACCGAGTGCCTGAAGCTTTTCAATGATATTAGAATACCCTCTGAGGATATGTTCAATATCTGTAATCACTGTCTGGCCATCAGCCATCAAAGCTGCGGTAATCAGGGCTAACCCAGCTCGCAAATCAGTCGCACGCACTTCCGCACCTGATAAGGGCTTGCCACCTGTATAAATAATCTGACCGCCGAGTGTTGAAATCTCCGCCCCCATACGTGCTAATTCTGGGACATGGTTCACCCGCTTTTCATAAATCGTATCTTTGATTTTTCCGCGCCCTTGAGCTTTCAGTAATAGCGGGGTCAACGGTTGCTGCAAATCAGTTGCAAAACCAGGATAAGGCGATGTGCTGATATCCACTGCACGGAGAGCTTCTTGTTTCTCAACAAAAACAGCATCTTCTTTGACAATCATGCGCACGCCCATCTCTTCTAGTTTGGCGATAAAGCTTTCCAAGTGCTCATAAAGCACATTGGTCACGCAGATGCCCTCACCAACCGCAGCAGCCAGTGCGATGTAAGAACCAGCCTCAATGCGATCGGGAATCACTTGATGGCGTGTCCCACCGAGACGTTCAACACCGTCAATCGTAATAACAGCTGTGCCAGCTCCGCGGATACGCGCGCCCATGTTATTAAGCAAGATGGCCACATCAATAATCTCAGGTTCCCGTGCTGAATTTTCAATCACAGTCCGACCCTGAGCAAGACTAGCCGCTATCATGGTGTTGATGGTTGCCCCAACGCTGACTGTATCCATAAAGATATGCGCCCCTTGCAAGCGACGACCACCTGTAGAGAGAATCATATGGTCTCCCTCATAGGTCACTTGAGCACCCAAGGCTTCAAAGGCTTTTAGATGGAGGTCAATCGGTCTAGGACCTAAATCACAGCCACCCGGCAGACCGACCTTGGCATAGCCAAATCTCCCTAGCAAACTGCCATAAAAGTAATAAGACGCCCGCAACTGACTAATCATCTCAGGTGGTATGGGCCGATTGACAAGACCTGATGGGTCTGCTGTCAAACTCTCCTGCTGGCGATTGACTTTGACACCCAGCAAACTAAGCATCTCAACCAAATTGGCCACATCGCTTAAATCTGGCACACCATCTAGGGTAATCGGCTCATCGGCTAAAATCATAGCAGGAATCAGGGCTACAACCGAATTTTTTGCTCCAGAAACAGGAATCTCACCCTTGAGTGGACGCCCTCCTGTAATAATAATTTTACGCATACAATTCATTCTTTCACTTTATCTCAAGATTTACCTGTACCATTCTATCACACTTCAAACCTTTTGACAAATATGGAGACGGGTTACCAATTGTCATTCAAACATCCTAATATTCAGTCTATTGCATCTGAAAGAGGATAACTAAGGGGGAAACTTTGAACTATGGCTATTTCACAAATAAAGTTACTCAATGACCTAAATGTCGACATGCAAAAGCCATCCAAAATACGGCTCTATAATTTCTGTAGTGGGTAAATCCACCATGGAGATTATAGAGCCTTTTGAGTGTAGAAAAAAAGTTCCATATAACCTACAATGAAANTTATAGAGCCTTTTGAGTGTAGAAAAAAAGTTCCATATAACCTACAATGAAAAGTGCTTAAACAACTCATTAGAAAGACACATATGGAACAGTTCAATTTTATCACAAACCTACTCGGAATTAAAGACCCCAATATCACTATTTTGGAGGTTGTGGAGGCTGGGAGTTACAAAGAGGTCATCGCTAAACTCGATTACCCTGCTCCAAAATGCCAACATTGCCAGGGACAGATGGCCAAGTACGACTTCCAGAAACTATCCAAAATACCTTATCTTGAGTGTGCTGGTTACAAG
>NZ_JBGTZC010000057.1:0-7758 GCF_041807725.1 Streptococcus sp. E17BB | reverse complement strand
TGTCCACTGGTGGAACCATCATCGCATTCACGGTAGTCTCGATTACCAAACACCTATGGTTAAGCGAGTTATCGCTTAACAAAAACACTTTATAAAAATTGTACAGAAAAGGGGTGCCTTTTCATGCTTTCTTTGATACACTGAGCAGGCGTAGAAATCCAAATTACTATGATTTAGCGATTGTTCTACTGTTCTCAGGTTTACGTATTGGAGAAGCAGCATTCACTGAAGAAGATTTTGATCCTGATACTGGGGTACTGACGATTGATAAAGCTTTACAATATCATGATTTAAGAGTGGCTGATTTTCATTTTGGAGAAACAAAGACACTTAATGCTGATCGTGAGGTTGCGTTACCTAGAGTAGCCTGTGAGGCTATTTTAAGAGCGATTGAGCGTTCCAGAGAATTTAATCAATACATGATAGAGAACCCTAACGTCAATTTTACGAAGTCAGAAAGTATTTTTCGAACAGAATATGGTTCACCGATAACATCTCACTCATTTAGGGAAGTGCTTGCACGAGTAGAAAAAGAATTGATAGGTAACTGTGAACAGAAATACGGTTTCAAATGGATGAAGCATGTCACACCACATTCTTTTAGGAACATGCACATTTCCTACTTGCAAAGTGAAGAGATGACTATTGCAATCTCAGATGTCATGGCACGAGTTGGGCATGCTAATTATGAGACAACGATGGGCTACACTCATCGAGTGAAACAATCTCAAGAGCATACGGTTCAGGCCCTTGATAAATTTGCAGAAGCACATCAATTCCAATTTGCTAGGCTTCAAAAATGGTCTTGTCAGTATTCAGCCAAAATTAACGAGCTTATCGAACAGCATAAAACGGTTGGAAGTGTTGAGTTAACACTAGATGAATTTCGAGAGTATCTTGACCTCAGTCCGACCTATCAGCCTAGACATATTTCTGGAAATATCATTCCTAAAATAACCAAAGATATGTCTAAGCACTATCGTAATTTCCAGGTCATCTCTAATCGAGAGGGGAGCCAAAGAATTCTTGGTTATACCTTGACTTGGTGATGATATGTTTGGTGCCTGCTTGGTGCCTAGCAACAAAACAAGACACTCAAGGCTTGAAAACCCTTGATACGAAAGGATTTTACACACATGGCTACTATTCAATGGTTTCCAGGTCACATGTCAAAGGCCAGGAGACAGGTGCAGGAAAATATCAAATTTGTGGATTTTGTGACCATCTTGGTCGATGCTAGATTGCCCCTGTCCAGCCAAAATCCCATGCTGACTAAAATTGTCGGTGATAAGCCCAAGCTCCTGATTTTGAACAAGGCAGACTTGGCAGATAAGGAGCTGACCAAGCAATGGCGGGCTTACTATGAAGCGCAGGGCATCAAGACCCTTGCTCTCAACTCTAAAGAGCAGGTGACGGTCAAGCAGGTCGCCGAGGCTGCGAAATCCCTCATGGCTGATAAGCTGGTTCGCCTGAGGGAGCGTGGTATTCAAAAAGAGACCCTGCGGACCATGATTATCGGCATTCCAAATGCTGGTAAGTCTACTTTGATGAACCGTCTGGCGGGCAAGAAAATCGCTGTTGTCGGCAATAAACCAGGGGTTACCAAAGGGCAGCAGTGGCTCAAGACCAATAAGGATTTGGAAATTCTGGACACACCGGGGATTCTCTGGCCCAAGTTTGAAGACCAGATGGTCGGATTAAAACTGGCTCTGACAGGTGCTATTAAGGACAATCTCCTGCCCATGGATGATGTCACGATTTTTGGTTTGGATTATTTCAAGGCTCACTATCCTGACCGCCTCAAGGAGCGGTTTAAGGGGATGGATTGGGAGCAGGAGACGCCTGAGCTGATTGTGGCGTTGACTCGAAAGCTGGGCTTTAAGGACGACTACGACCGTTTTTACACCCTCTTTGTCAAGGAGGTGCGGGACGGCAAGCTGGGTACCTATACCCTAGATAAGGTGGACGAGATTGGCAACTATTCAAGCGATTAAAGCCCAGCTGGCAGCTGTTACCAGTTTATCTGCCCCCCTCTTTGAGGAGCTTTTGGCAGATGGAAGAGCAGGCGTGCAGACGGCGGTCAAAAAACGCCAAAAAGAGCTAGAGCAGCTAGCGGCAGAAGACGACCGTCTTGAAGCTCTGCTATGGTACGAAAAAAAGTTCTACGAGAAAGGCTTTCGGCTAATTGCAGGAGTTGACGAAGTCGGGCGAGGCCCCTTGGCTGGTCCTGTCGTTGCGGCAGCGGTTATCCTGCCTGTTGGCTGTAAAATCACAGGCCTCAATGATAGCAAGAAAATCCCCAAGAAAAAGCATGAAGCGGTGTATGACGCTGTCATGGCAGAAGCGGTAGCAGTAGGCATTAGTGTCCAGTCACCAGAGGTCATCGACCGTGTTAACATCTATGAAGCGACCAAAATCGCCATGCAGGATGCCATCAGTCAGCTATCACCGCAGCCCGACCACCTGCTGATTGATGCCATGAAGCTAGAGACGGAGCTTCCACAGACCAGCCTCATCAAGGGAGATGCGAAGAGCATGTCCATCGCTGCCGCCTCGATCGTGGCCAAGGTCACACGTGACCGCCTGATGGCTGACTATGACCAGCTCTACCCAGGCTATGATTTTGCCCAAAATGCAGGCTACGGGACGGCCAAGCACTTGCAGGGCTTGAAGGCGCTAGGAATAACCCCTATTCACCGTAAATCATTTGAACCGATTAAGAGCATGGTAGGTGGTAAGGATTGATAATATTAGCTTGACTGGTCTTTCTGGGAGCTTGTTTTATCTTGACTAAAGTTTTCAGTTTTGGCATGTTTGAGCAGCGTCCGACTTGCTTATCACTGCATATTGAGAAGACATATTACTGATAACCAAAAGGATAACTGAAATATGACGATTTTTGAACAGATGTCGGCTGGTCACCACTACGATGCCAGCGACCCAGACTTGCTGGCGCTGAGACAAGAAGCGCGGCAACACATGCAGGCCTTTAATCAGGAATTGGATGTGACCAAACGAACGGACTTGCTCAAGACTTGGCTAGGAAAAACAGGCGAGAACTGTCTGATTGAAACAGGATTTTCCTGCGATTACGGGAAAAATATTTTTCTGGGCGAGAATTTTTTTGCCAATTTTAACTGCACGTTTTTGGATGTTTGCCCCATTACCATCGGAGATGATGCCATGATTGGTCCCAATGTTCAATTCTTAACGCCCTTGCATCCGCTGGATGCTGATGAGCGGGTGACTGGTGTCGAATATGGCAAGCCCATTACTATTGGTGATAAGGTCTGGATTGGAGGCGGCGCAACAATTTTAGCAGGTGTCACCTTGGGCAATCGTGTGGTCATCGGTGCAGGCTCGGTGGTTACCAAATCCTTTGATGAAGACAATATCGTCTTAGCTGGTAATCCCGCACGAGTGATTAAGCGGTTGACCTAAGCAAAAAACGACTGAAAGAGTGAGTAACCTTGTCAGTCGTTTTTTAGTTATTTTGATAAGTGGCTAAATTGCTCGGCGATTTGACGTCCAGACTCTTCAGCTTGGCGTTGCTGCTCAGTGCGTTGCTGGATATAGCGTTCAGCCTCTCCTTTTTCCATAGCAGCGAGGAACTCTGCGGCAGTTTCTGCCAGATAATGGTCGATTTCCTCTGTGGAGTTGAAGGCGTAGGGGTCTGTCGCTGAATAATAGTAGGTCTTATAAATAGCTCCTTGTTCTCTCAGTAGGTCTGCCAGCTCAGGCTTGTCCTGAGCAGCAAATTGTACCAGGCCGCTGTAGGCCCATTTCTCAGTGGCGTAGAGCCCTGTCGGTGATGGTTGAGGTGAAGTTGTCATGATATCTCCTTTTCTGACTTAACTATACAAGATTTCTCCTATTTTTGTCAAGATTTTTCAAGCTGTTCCACGAATAATCCAGTAGAACACTTGAAAGGATAACTGATGAATAATTTTGACCTTTTTAAGCTGAAAAAAGCTGGCCTGACCAATCGTCAAGTCCTCAATATTTTGGACTACCAAGCCAAATACGGCAAGTCCCTGTCCTTACGGGATATGGCTGTGGTCTCTCAGCGCAAGCAACCGACTATTTTTATGGAAAACTATAAGCGGCTAGACAGCAAGACCTTGCGGGAGGAGTTCAACCGCTTTAAGAGCCTTTCTATCTTTGATACGGCTTATCCCCTTGAGCTCAAAACAATCTATAACCCACCTGTCCTCCTCTTCTATCAGGGAAATCTTGACCTCTTGACCAAACCTAAACTGGCGGTGGTCGGCTCTCGTAAGACCAGTGAGGTCGGCACCAACTCCATCAAAAAAATCATGGCAGAGCTGGGCAACCATTTTGTCATCGTCAGCGGCCTAGCTCGAGGAATTGATACGGCGGCTCATGTGGCGGCTTTGAAAAATGGCGGAGCAACCATAGCCGTCATCGGTTGTGGACTTGATGTCTACTATCCTAAAGAAAACCGTCAGCTCCAAGACTACATCGCTAAGAACCATTTGCTCTTATCAGAATATCTGCCTGGAGAGCAGCCGCTCAAGTTTCATTTCCCAGAGCGTAATCGCATTATTGCAGGGCTATCACAAGGCGTCCTCGTTGCCGAGGCAAAAATGCGTTCAGGTAGTCTGATTACCTGTGAGCGTGCCTTAGAAGAAGGACGAGATGTCTTTGCCATTCCAGGTAACATTTTAGATGGTCAGTCAGACGGCTGTCTTCATTTGATCAAAGAAGGCGCAAAGTGCACCACGACAGGACTTGACATCCTATCGGAGTATCAATTTTAACAAGTCGTTTTCCTATAGAAACATTTTTTTATTGACAGCTTGGAAAAAATGGTTTATCATGCTATAGATTTGAAATGAAAGAAAGAGAGCTATGGCAACCAAAACGGCAAGTAAAAAAACAAGTCCTAAAAAAAATCTGGTTATCGTGGAGTCACCTGCCAAGGCCAAAACTATCGAGAAGTACCTTGGTCGCAATTACAAGGTGGTCGCCTCTGTCGGGCATATTCGTGATTTGAAAAAATCTAGCATGTCCATTGACTTTGATAATAACTACCAGCCAGAATATATCAATATCCGAGGAAAGGGATCGCTGATTAATAGCCTGAAAAAAGAGGCCAAGAATGCCAAGCAAGTCTATCTCGCCAGTGACCCGGATAGGGAGGGAGAGGCCATTTCCTGGCATCTGGCGCATATCTTGGGCTTAGACATCACCGACAAGAATCGTGTTGTGTTCAATGAAATCACCAAGGATGCAGTCAAAAATGCCTTTGTCGAACCACGTCCAATCGATATGGATTTGGTGGACGCCCAGCAGGCTCGTCGTGTCCTTGACCGTATCGTGGGTTATTCCATTTCACCTATCCTCTGGAAAAAGGTCAAAAAAGGCTTGTCAGCAGGTCGGGTGCAATCGGTCGCCCTCAAGCTGATTATTGACCGTGAGAACGAGATAAAGGCCTTTAAACCAGAAGAATACTGGACTATTGATGGGCTCTTCAAAAAAGGCACCAAGAAGTTTCAAGCTAGTTTCTATGGGATTGATGGCAAGAAGCTCAAGTTGGCTAACAACGATGATGTTAAAGCTGTTCTTGCACGGTTGAGTTCGGCGGATTTCTTGGTAGAGCAGGTGGAAAAGAAAGAGCGCCGTCGCAATGCGCCACTGCCCTACACCACCTCATCTCTTCAACAGGATGCAGCCAATAAAATCAATTTCCGTACCCGCAAAACCATGATGGTTGCCCAACAACTCTATGAAGGACTAAGCCTAGGACCTTCTGGGCACCAAGGTTTGATTACCTATATGCGTACAGACTCGACCCGTATCAGCCCAGTAGCTCAGGCAGATGCCGCTAACTTCATCAGTCAGCGATTCGGTAGCCGATACTCTAAGCACGGCAACAAGGTCAAAAATGCCAGCGGTGCTCAAGATGCCCACGAAGCTATTCGTCCGTCTAACGTCAACCATACGCCAGAGAGCATTGCCAAATACCTGGACAAGGATCAGCTTAAGCTCTACACCCTTATCTGGAACCGTTTTGTGGCTAGCCAGATGACTGCTGCTGTTTTTGATACTGTCAAGGTTAACCTGACCCAAAATGGTGTACTCTTTACTGCTAATGGTAGCCAGATCAAGTTTGACGGTTACCTGGCCGTTTATAACGACTCGGACAAGAATAAAATGTTGCCTGAGATGACTGAGGGTGATATGGTTAAAAAGGAGAACTTGACCCCTGAGCAGCACTTCACTCAACCGCCAGCTCGCTATTCAGAAGCGACTTTGATTAAGACCCTTGAGGAAAATGGGGTTGGTCGTCCGTCGACTTATGCACCGACTCTTGAGACCATTCAGAAGCGCTACTATGTCAAGTTAACTGCCAAGCGGTTTGAACCGACGGAGTTGGGCGAGATTGTCAACAACCTGATTGTTGAGTTCTTCCCAGATATTGTCAATGTAGCCTTCACCGCTGAGATGGAGAATAAGCTGGATGATGTCGAAGTTGGACAAGAAAACTGGCAAAAAATCATCGACAGTTTTTATCAGCCGTTCAAGCGTGAACTAGCGAAAGCTGAAGCAGAAATGGAAAAAATCCAAATCAAAGATGAGCCAGCAGATTTTGCTTGTGAGGTCTGTGGTCACGATATGGTTATCAAGTTGGGACGCTTTGGCAAATTCTACGCTTGCAGTAATTTTCCAGACTGCCGCCACACCAAAGCCATCACAAAAGAAATCGGTGTGACCTGCCCAACCTGTCACCAAGGACAAATCATCGAGCGCAAGACCAAGAAAAATCGGATATTCTACGGCTGTGACCGCTATCCAGCTTGCGATTTCACTGCTTGGGATAAGCCAGTCGGGCGTAACTGTCCAAAATCTGGGGATTTCCTCGTTGAGAAAGCTGTTCGCGGTGGCGGACGTCAGGTCGTTTGTAGCGCCGATAAGTGTGACTATAAAGAAGAAAAAGTTAAGTAGAGTAAATAAAAGGGCAGGGTTTCAATCGGTCACTCAAAGCGGACAATTGAAACGCCGTCCTTTTTGTATCGGATTAGCTAGTGCTGTCGCCATGTTATGGTCAAGCATTGCCGTCTAGGATTCAGGTGATTTTCCTCATGTTTTTTACTGGTTACCTTTTTCTCCTTGTCAAGCTCTGTTATTTTCAGTAAAATGAAGATGACTAAATAGAAGTAAAGGAGAAGTGATGGCACTACCAAACTGCCCAGAATGTCAATCGGAGTATGTTTATGAGGATGGGGCGCTCTTGGTCTGTCCAGAGTGTGCTTATGAGTGGTCACCGACCGATTCAGCAGCTGAAGAAGTTGGCTTGATTGTGTTAGACAGTAACGGCACTCGTCTAGCGGACGGTGATACGGTAACGGTTATTAAGGACTTGAAGGTCAAAGGTGCACCGAAAGACCTCAAACAGGGGACTCGTGTGAAAAATATCCGTCTGGTTGAGGGAGACCACAACATTGATTGTAAAATTGATGGCTTTGGTGCCATGAAGCTCAAAAGTGAATTCGTGAAAAAGATTTAATTGCAAGTGTACTGACCCCCAAAAGTTGGACAAGAAATATTATTGAAAGGATTTAATTCTGTATTGCACAGGACTAAGTCCTTTTAATTTTGTTTTGATTCGTTTGAATCGGTTACACTAAACTAGACAGAATTTATAAAGTGTTCTACACTAAAGAAAACAGGAGAACTCTATGTCTAGAAAAATCCGTCGTCAATTTAGTGATGACTTTAAGCAACAAATTGTTG
>NZ_JBGTZC010000056.1:0-7925 GCF_041807725.1 Streptococcus sp. E17BB | reverse complement strand
TAATGAGTTGTTTAAGCACTTTTCATTGTAGGTCATATGGAACTTTTTTTCTACACTCAAAAGGCTCTATAATCTCCATGGTGGATTTACCCACTACAGAAATTATAGAGCCACAAAAGAGCGGGAGTCAGCATTGCTTTTTAGGAGTTGACCAACCCGCTCTTTCCTGTTATTGTTCGATCAGTGGACGTTCGATGAGTAGTTGCGTTGTTGTGGGATATTCTCGTCATAAGGTTCAGAGTTGTCAATCGTTTTCAAGCTGATTATTTTATGATAAAATAAAGAAAAGTGATTAAAGGAGAGGTTATGACAGTAAAAAAGCAACACATTGAGCGTAAGCGTGCGATACTCGTCTTAGGAATTCTAACCTTCGCTTACGCTCTTCTCATGCCTGATAGCGGTCAACTGTGGCAGGGATTATTGGCTATTTTAACTAATCCAACGCAACTCATGACTGATTTTTTTGCGGTCGGTGGACTTTCGGCTACTTTTGCCAATGTCGCAGGGCATTTTTTCCTAGCGCATTATCTGATGAGCCGTAATGAACGTTCCAATGTCAATGGTTTGCAGATTGGTGCTGTTGGCATTTTTGCAGGACATGCTTTTTTTGGCACCAACCTACTGAATGTTCTTCCCCTGATTGGCGGAATGGTGCTGTATGCTAAATTTACCAAACAATCCTTTAAACTCTATACGACCGTTAGTTTGTTTGCAACATCGATGGCACCCGTCGTCTCTTACTTGGCCTTTCAAAACGGTCTCTCTTTTGGGTCTGCTTGTATTGCCTTGGCTGTTGGTCTGATACTTGGTTTTATGGCACCTGCATTGGCGGAGGAGTTTTTGAAATTTCACCATGGATTGACCTTATATAACTACGGTTTTACAACAGGGTTGATGACCATGTTTTTGGTCTTGCTATTTCCTTATTTTCAGCTACCAGTCGAAACACGTGTGTTAATCAGCGATGGTTACCATACCTACATACTAGGTTATTGGCTATTGATTATTGGGTTTTTACTGGTGTTTTTGCTTCGCCATTTGTTAAAAGCTGCCGCAGGCTATTCTGCTCTGATAAAAAGTACAGGGCGGGTTCCAGATGATTTTGTGACAAAGTTTGGACTTTACCCGACACTGCTTAACATGTGCTTGACCAGTAGCTTATTTTTAGGTTGTCTGTTAGTTTTCGGTGTCCGGCTCAATGGTCCTATTTTAGGTGGATTTTTGACGATATTGGGGTTCAGTGCCTTTGGGAAACACCCTCTAAACGCTCTTCCTGTTGGCTTAGGGGTCGTTTTGGCCAGTGTCTTGCTCAACCAGCCCTTAAACGAGATACGCTTTGCCCTCCCGTTTCTTTTTAGCACAGGATTAAGTCCGATTGCTGGATTTTATGGCTGGTTCTACGGTCTGGTCGCTGGTTTTCTTCACTACAATTTATCATCAACGGTCTTGGCTTTGCATCAAGGGCTGAGTTTATACAATAATGGATTTTCAACAGGTTTTGTCGCTGCGGTATTAGCGCCTTTGATTGATACCCTGCAAGACCATAAAACACTCTGGCTAAAGGATAAAGGACATGTTAACGGAAAAAAATAAATGCACACGAATCATGAAAGAAATTGTCAGTTACTTTTTAGATAATGACCTCAATGATTTCAAGATGGAATTTAGTTTTACAGAAGGTGTGTTTAGGCTCCACCTTGAAGCAGAGACCACAGTCGAGCCTGTGAGTTTTAAGAAATTGGTTTCAGACCTCAATACGGAACGTCAATTGGAAGTTGATGAGTATTACAATGCCTTGCTAGGAAGCAATTGTCATAATCATGAGCATGATTATACCTTTTTAGGCAAGGCTATCGACCGAGCGGAAGGCCAGTTTGAAAATGGTCGCTTGTCGCTCTTGATTTGGCGGTTTGAAGAACATTGACACGTCTAAATAACCTGATTAGCGTTTCAGGTTTCTGCGTGCAACATAAACAGGAGATGGTGAAAAGAGAAACCCATGACAATCATTGAAAAAGCACCAGCTAAGATAAATTTAGGCTTAGATATTTGCGGCAAATGTGATGACGGTTATCATGAACTGGAGATGATTATGCTCAGTGTTGACCTCAATGACTATGTGACCGTCACAGAACGATCAGATGATCAGGTTGTCATGACATCAAACAGCAACCGCATGCCCCACAATGCCAAAAACGATGTGGTAAAGGCTTCAGAGCTCATCAGAGCCCGCTACGGTATTAAACAAGGCGTTACTATTGACTTAGAAAAGCGAATCCCAATCTGTGCAGGTCTAGGTGGCGGCTCAAGCGATGCCGCAGCTACCTTACGCGCTCTTGATAAGCTCTGGCAATTAAACCTTAGTAAACAAGAGTTAATTGAGCTGGGGTTTGCTATTGGTAGTGATGTGCCATATTGCTTAGAAGCAGGCTGCGCTTACATCGCAGGTAAGGGAGATGTGGTTGAACCCTTATCTGCCAGCCTGTCCTCTTGGGTAGTCCTGGTCAAACCTGACTTTGGGGTCTCTACACGGAAGATTTTCAAAGAGATTGACGTTGATAACATCACACGGGTAGATATCGCAGGGTTAAAAAAAGCTATGCTGACGAGCGATTATGACGCCATGCTGTCTTGTATGGGTAATTCGCTGGAAGACATTACCATCATGAAGTGTCCCTTTATCCAAACCATAAAAGACCGCATGTTAGCTGCTGGAGCAGACATCGCCTTGATGTCAGGCTCTGGACCGACAGTTTTTGCCCTATGTCCGACCGCTAAGCGAGCGGACCGAGTTTACAACGCTATGAAAGGCTTTTGTAAGGAGGTCTACAAGGTAAGGACGTTGAGCTAGTTTTTTCATCTGGTAAAGAGGCGCTAGCCTCTTTTAATGTTTACTGAACTATCTCTAGCCAGTAACCAAAAACTTGCCTCCACTCTTGAATTGTGTTAAAATTAACCAGTAAAGTGAAAGAAAGAGGTGGTTTATGACAAGACTAGCCCAGCGTTTAGACCAGTTGATTTACAAGGTTTTATTGACAGCAGAAAATCAGCATGAATTGTTGATTGGGTCCTGCCAAAGTGACGTCAGATTGACCAATACACAGGAACATATCCTGATGTTATTGGCAAAGGAACGGCTAACGAATTCTGACCTAGCCAGAGAGCTTAGCGTCAGTCAAGCAGCGGTGACCAAGGCCGTCAAGGCTCTGATTGCTGCGGGCATGCTAGAGTCAATCAAAGACCAGACAGATGGCCGTGTGACTTACTTTGAACTAACTGATTTGGCGATGCCTATTGCGGTAGAACATGAGCACCACCATGACCATACTGTTCAGGTGTATGATGAGGTATTGTCGGCTTTTTCAGCAGATGAACAGGGCGTTATCGAGAGATTCTTGGAGGGATTATCTAAAGGATTGGACGGTGGTCAATGAGGTATATCACCGTTGAAAATCTAGCTTTTCAGTATGATGCCGAACCTGTTTTACAAGAAGTGGCTTACCACTTGGATAGCGGTGAATTTGTTACCCTAACAGGTGAAAATGGTGCTGCAAAATCAACCCTGATTAAGGCGACTTTGGGCATTTTAACGCCAAGATCAGGTCAGGTGACGCTTGCCAAAACAAACGTTACAGGTCAGAAACTCCGTATCGGCTATTTACCACAGCAAATTGCCAGCTTTAATGCAGGGTTTCCCAGCACGGTCTATGAGTTTGTCACCTCTGGTCGTTACCCGCGTCGAGGCTGGTTTTCACGATTGACAGACCATGACGAGGAACATATTAGGGTAAGTTTAGAATCTGTCGGCATGTGGGAGAATCGAGACAAGCGTATCGGTAGCTTGAGCGGTGGGCAAAAGCAGCGAGCTGTTATTGCACGTCTCTTCGCCTCTGACCCTGATGTTTTTGTCCTTGATGAACCAACCACAGGGATGGATGCAGGGACGACTCAGACTTTTTATGACCTCATGCACCATAATGCCAAGGAACATGGAAAAGCAGTGCTGATGATCACTCATGACCCAGACGAAGTCAAGGGCTACGCCGACAGGAACATTCATCTCGTGCGCAACCAAGACCTACCATGGCGGTGTTTTAATATCCATGATAACAAGGAGGGCGGTCATGTTCACTGATGTTTTGGCTTATGACTTTATGCAACGCGCCCTGCTAGCAGTTGTTGCCATTAGCGTTTTTGCACCGATTTTGGGAATTTTTCTTATTCTCAGACGGCAAAGTTTGATGAGCGATACCCTGAGCCACGTTTCCTTGGCAGGTGTTGCCGTCGGGGTATTGCTTGGTATCAATCCAACCTGGACAACGATTGTAGTGGTAACTTTAGCTGCTATTGTATTAGAATACCTCAGAACTGTCTACAAGCACTATATGGAAATTTCGACAGCTATTTTAATGTCCTTAGGCTTGGCGCTGTCCTTGATGATCATGAGTAAGGCTCAAGGGACTTCGGCAGTTAGTTTGGATCAGTACCTGTTTGGGTCAATTATTACCATCAGTCAAGAGCAAGTCATTGCTTTGTTTGTGATTGCGCTGGCTGTTCTGATCTTGACCTTTCTCTTTATTCGTCCCATGTACTTACTGACCTTTGATGAAGATACGGCCTTTGTTGACGGATTGCCAGTTCGCTTGATGTCTATTGCCTTTAATATTTTGACGGGAGTAGCCATTGCTTTGATGATTCCAGCAGCAGGAGCGCTTTTGGTTTCAACCATCATGGTTTTACCGGCTTCAATTGCGATGCGTTTGGGTAAATCTTTTCGTTCAGTGATTATCTACGGCATCGGTATTGGCTTTGTCGGCATGGTGTCAGGCATTTTCATGTCCTATTGGTGGGAGACACCTGCTAGCGCAACGATTACCATGATTTTTATCGGTATGTTTTTGGTGACCAGTTTACTTAATCTTGTGGCCAAATCACATTGACTTCAGCCTGTTTTAGGCTGTTTTTTTGAAAAATTTTCAGAAAAAATACTAGACAAACCTCAAAAAAATTAGGTATAATAGTAAAAACTTATCCCGAAAGGAGAGATGTCATGAATGTAGAGACGATAGATTGATCAACTTTAGGGTTTGGCTATATTGATACGGGTAAAAAATTTAGAGCTTATTATAAAGACGGCAAGTGGAGCGAGGGTGCTATTGAAACGGACAAGCAGATAACGATCAGTGAGGCATCTAACGTGTTTCACTACGGTCAGACTTGTTTCGAAGGGTTGAAAGCCTATCGTACGAAAGATGGCAAGATTCAGCTGTTTCGTCCCGATGAAAATGCTAAGCGCATGAAACGTTCTGCAGAACGCTTACTCATGGAGCCCTACCCAGAAGAAGACTTTATTCGTGCTGTTCATGAAGTTGTCAAGGCCAATGCTGAATGGGTACCACCTTATGGTACAGGAGCTTCACTCTATATTCGTCCGTTTTTGATGGGAATTGGAGACACTGTGGGCGTAGCACCTGCAACAGAGTACCTATTTTCTATTTTTGTGACACCAGTTGGGGCCTATTTCAAAGGTGGTTTAGCTCCAGCTCACTTCTTGGTTAGTGACTATGACCGCGCAGCTCCCAGAGGTACAGGTGCGGCCAAGGTTGCTGGAAATTACGCGGCCAGCCTCTATCCTGGAAAATTGGCTAAACAACAAGGTTACGCTGATGCCATTTATCTGGATCCGGCAACGAAAACAAAAATCGAAGAAGTCGGAGCGGCTAATTTCTTTGGGATTACCGCTGATGGGACATTTATGACGCCAAAATCGGACTCTATCCTGCCAAGTATTACCAAATATTCCTTGATGACTTTAGCTGAAGAGCGACTGGGGTTAAAGGCTGTTGAAGGCGATGTCTATATTGACAAGTTGGCTGATTTTGTCGAGGCAGGGGCGTGTGGAACTGCTGCGGTCATCACACCAATTGGTTCGATTACCATCGGTGATAAGAAACAAGTGTTTCACTCAGAAACAGAAGTTGGTCCAATGATAAAACGTCTTTACGACGAACTGACGAGTATCCACTATGGAGACATACCAGCCCCAGACGGTTGGATTCAGACGGTTGAATACTAGATCAGATTGGCAACCTTTGCGGTTGTCAATCAAGATTTTAGTTAAATAAGTCAGAATATTTCAAATAAAAAAATATTTCGAACAACATGATTTAAGGAGTTTTTATGACAACACAACAATCAACTGCAATGCAGACAGAGACATTCAAATCCTTTGTTGCGAAAATTCTCTCAGGCACAGCAACCGCCATCATCGTCAGTCTCTTGCCAAATGCCATTCTGGCGAACCTGATTAAATATTTACCTGCAGCAGAATGGCTGATAGACCTTAGCCGTATTTTGGTGATCTTCCAGTATGTTCTTCCGATTATGGCAGGGTTTCTTATTGCTGAGAATTTTAAATTGACCAGCATGCAGCAGGTGGCAGTGCAGCTTATATAGGTTCTGGTGCTTGGACGTGGCGTTTCTTTGATATCGTTCAGGAATCAGGCAAAGCCTTAGAAGCAGTTGGGTTGTTTCAGCTACGCGGATTAGGTGACATTATCAATATGATGATTACAGCAACCCTAGCGATTCTTTTGGCAAAATGGGTTGGCAATCGTCTAGGCTCTTTGACTATTGTTTTACTTCCTATAATTGTTGGAATTGGTGTTGGCTATCCGGGCTGGTTGATGTTGCCTTACGTCTCTCAGGTGACCACACTGATTGGTCAAGCAATCAATAGCTTTACCGTCCTCCAACCTGTTCTGATGAGCGTACTGATTGCGATGTCCTTTGCGGTTCTTATTGTGACCCCAATTTCAACCGTTGGGATTGGAGTGGCTATCGCTTTAACAGGCCTGTCAGCAGGAGCTGCAGCCATTGGTGTCGCTGCAACGTCAACCTACCTTGCTCTCGCAACTGCGCGTAAGAATAAAGCAGGAGTTCCAGCTGCCATTTTGCTTGGCGCGACTAAGATGATGATGCCAAATGTGGCTGCCAATCCAATCATGCTGCTTCCTATTCTGGCGACAGCTGCTGTGAGTGCTCTGTCTGTTCCTCTATTCAATGTTATTGGGACACCAGCGACCGCTGGCTTCGCTTGGGACAACAGAGATTGCGATGATGATTATCATCTGGTTTGTCATTCCATTTGCAGTAGCATATCTTTGCCATTACCTTTGCCTTAACGTTTTCAAGCTTTACTCAGATGATATTTTCATCTTTGAAAAATAAGCTATCCTTGTTAATAAGCAAGAAACCTGCTCAAAAATTGGAGCAGGTTTTTGGGCTCTTTGTCAACTGTAGTGGGTTGACCCACTTAACACCGAGAGAGGACAGTTCTTGTCTTCTCTCGTTTTATGTTTATGGCAATGAAAATGCGAGTTTTGTCTTTTCAAAGTTTCTGAAACCAAAGGCATTCCGTTTAATGACCTTGATAAGGTTGTTTGTCGCCTCTAGTTTAGCGTTAGAGTAGGGCAATTCCAAGGCATTGACAATCTTGTCCCTACCCTTCAAAAATGTTCTAAAAACTGTCTGNGCTTGCTTTTCTTGAAAATAAAACAGGAGCAGTTGATAAAGTTCGTAGTGTTCTTTTAGCTCTTGAGAATAGCCGAGCAGTTTAGTGACAACCTCCTGATTAGTCAAGTGCATGCGAAAAGTTGGGCGATAAAAGCGTTTATCGCTGAGTTTACGACTGTCTTGTTGGAGTAAACTAGTCCAGTGGACTAGTTTAGCCCGAGCTTGAAAACGAGAGAGCGAGGGTTCCAGTAGCGTTTGAGAGCCCGATACTGGTGAGACTTTCTGTCAAACTGGTTCATTATCTGAACACGTAGCCTGTTCATTGCCCTGCTCATATGCTGGACAATGTGGAAACGATCGAGAACGATTTTCGCATTTGGAAATAGTTTCTTAGCGATGTCGTAATAAGG
>NZ_JBGTZC010000055.1:0-9096 GCF_041807725.1 Streptococcus sp. E17BB | reverse complement strand
TAATGAGTTGTTTAAGCACTTTTCATTGTAGGTCATATGGAACTTTTTTTCTACACTCAAAAGGCTCTATAATCTCCATGGTGGATTTACCCACTACAGAAATTATAGAGCCACAAAAGAGCGGGGTAATTCCTTCCAAACCATCAAAACGCATCATGTCAGGCAAGCAAATATCTGACACGATGCGTTTTCTAAGTCCAGTCTGAAGCACCTTGAACCCCTTCCCATAAAACTAGAGGCAGCATGACATCATGCCAACCCTAGTTGTGCCCTCGTCTGTTAATGCCACAGAAAAAACCACCCGATTTGATAGATGTCCTCTATCCTTCGGGTGGTTTTTTTATTTTAGGTTATTTAAAAATCAGAGGTGCTTGCGGCGATAATCTGCAATCTCTGCCTTGTTCCCCCAGACATAGTGACCTGGCTTAATTTCTACCATTTCAGGCTTATCAGCCGAATAGTCATGCATATCTGGATCGTAGACAATCAACTCCTTCTGGCGTTCCAAGATTGGATCTGGAATCGGCACAGCAGACAAGAGTGACTGAGTGTAGGGATGGATTGGGTTATTGAACAGCTCTTCTGTCTCCGCCACCTCAACGATAACCCCTTTGTGGATAACCGCGATACGGTCTGATATAAAGCGCACCACAGACAGGTCATGGGCAACAAAGAGATAGGTCAAACCGAGCTCGTTTTGCAACTTCTTGAGGAGGTTAAGCACCTGAGCACGGACAGACACATCAAGGGCTGAAATCGGCTCATCAGCGATAACCAACTCAGGGTGCATGACCAAGGCGCGTGCGATACCAATCCGCTGGCGTTGTCCACCTGAGAACTCATGAGGATAGCGAGTTAAATGCTCAGGCAAGAGACCAACTGCCGTAATCATCTCACGCACTTTGTTCTTGCGATCCTCTTCATTTTCGAAGAGGTTAAAGTTGTAAAGACCTTCAGAAATGATGTAATCGACAGTCGCACGGTCGTTAAGACTAGCCGCAGGGTCTTGGAAGATCATCTGAATTTTACGAATGACCTCACGACGCTTATCCGCAGGCAATTTCCCGTTAATCTTATCCCCGTTGAATACAATGTCCCCCTTGCTGGTATCATTTAAGCCAATAATGGCTCGACCAATAGTTGTCTTGCCTGAACCAGATTCGCCAACAAGAGAGAAGGTTTCACCTTTGTTGATAAAGAAGTTGGCGTTCTTAACGGCAACAAATTTCTTTTTGCCCTCGCCAAAGGAAATTTCTAAGTCTTTGATTTCAACTAATTTTTCAGTCATTTCCTACCCCTTTCCAGCCAGTTTGGCGCTGATTTTGTCATGCAAGTTTTGAATAATGGCTGGTTTCTCAACCTTAGGTGCATCTGGATGCAAGAGCCATGTCTTAGCCCAATGAGTATCCGTGACTTGGAAAGCCGGTGGGTGCTCTTCAAAATCAATCTGCATCGCATAGGCAGAGCGAAGAGCAAAGGCATCACCTTTCAATTGCGCATAAAGAGACGGCGGTGTTCCCGGAATAGAGAACAACTCTTCGCCAGCAGCACCCAGCTGTGGCAAGCTAGACAATAAGCTCCAAGTGTACGGGTGACGTGGATCATAGAAAATCTCCTCAACCGTACCAAACTCGATGATTTCCCCAGCATACATCACCGCTACCTTGTCAGCAATCGACGCCACCACACCAAGGTCATGGGTGATAAAGATGGTGGTAAAGTTATACTCACGTTGCAAGGTTTTCAGAAGAGCAATAATCTGAGCTTGAATGGTCACATCAAGCACCGTTGTCGGCTCATCACAGATAAGAATATCTGGTTTACAAGCCAAGGCAATAGCAATAACGATCCGCTGACGCATTCCTCCAGAATACTGGAATGGGTACTCATCAAAGCGACGTCCAGGATCAGGGATACCAACCTTGACCATGTAGTCAATAGCCATAGCCTTAGCTTCGGTTGGAGAAACCCCTTGGTGCTTGATAATCACTTCTGTGATTTGCTTACCAATCGTCAAAATCGGGTTAAGGCTGGTCATCGGGTCTTGGAAAATGGTTGCAATTTTTGCACCACGGATAGCCTGCCAATCGTCATTGGTCTTCAGTTCAGTTAACTCTTGACCACGGTACATCACGCTACCGCTAGCCACTCGACCGTTTGACTCTAACATACCGGTGAACACTCGCGTGAGTACAGATTTTCCAGAGCCAGATTCACCAACAAGTGCCAACACCTCACCTTCTGTCACATCGACAGACACGCCGCGAATGGCCGTCAACACGCGGTCACGGACATCAAATTCCACCACCACATCTTTGGCAGTTAATATTACATTTTTTTGTTCTGTCATATAAACTCCTATCTATGTGAACGTGGGTCACTAGCATCTGCAAGGTTCTGACCGCTCAGGTAGAGTGAAATAGACACTAACACCAAAATAGTCAGAGGAATCCAGAATAAATACCAGTTTGTGGTGACGTTAACTGAGTAGTTTGAAATCAAGCGTCCTAAACTTGGTACTGTGATTGGAAGTCCAATTTGGAAAGCTGACAAGAAAGCTTCATAAGAAATATAACCCGGCAACATTTGCGACAACTGGGTCACAATCACTGAGATTAACTGTGGCAAGATGTTTTTGATAACCATCTTGACAGTCGGCGTTCCAAGCGTTTGACTGGCTAAGTTGTATTCCAAATCACGGTAGCGCATCACTTGCACACGGATACTGTAGGCCACGCCCATCCAACCAGTCATGGTCATGGCAAAGATAAGGTTCCAGAAACCTGTTCCCAGCGCATAACTCAAGACAATGACAATCAAGAAGCTTGGGATGTTTGAAATAACGTTGTAGATTTCAATCATCACACGGTCAAAACCTTTTGACACACCCCAAATACCACCAACAATAACACCAATAACGAGGTTAATCGTCGTTGCAATGATTGAAATGAGGATGGAATTTCTTGCACCAAACCAAACAGCATCAAAGAGCGAGTGACCATTTTTATCCGTACCGAACCAGAACTCGCCATTAGGCCAGATAAAACGTCTGGAGAAATCATTGATTTTGCTGACATCATTGTAATCATAATCTGAAAACAAAGGGTATAAGAAACTGATGAGAAGGATGAGTGTTAAAATGCTCACCATCACAATACTAGAGCGTTTTTTCCAAAATTGACGGAAAACAGACTGCCAGTAGGAATAGCTCGGCGTATCAATAACCTCAGAGGCAAAATCATCACGCTGAACAAATTGAAATTTTGATTGATTAATCGTTGACATTATTTGCCTCCTCCTTTAGTTGATAATTTGATACGTGGGTCAAGAACTGTCATGAATAAGTCACCCAAAAATACAGCTAAAATGGACAGGGCTGAGAAGATAAAGTTCAACCCAACAACCATGTTGATATTGTTTGCTTTGATGGCATCAATGAGCATTTTACCCATACCAGGGAAAGCAAATACGGTTTCCGTAAAGGTTGCACCCACGATAACACCCAAAATAGCACCTGGAATACCCGCAACAATCGGAACCATCGCATTTTTGAAAATGTGTCGTGTCATGATTTCTTTCTCATTGAGACCTTTAGCACGCGCAAAACGAACGTAATCGCTCAGTTTTTGGTCAACCAGATAACGACGTGTCCATAATCCTAGACTGAGCGAGCCCAAGAAACCTAGAACCAAAGCAGGTAAGATATAAGAACGAATATCTTGTGCCCCATAAGTTGGGAACAAATCAGGAAGACCTGTCAAAGAACCCAAGAAACGGAAAACGTAGATGAATGCAATAGATGGGATAGCAATGAGGAAGGTCAATGTCCCAGATGAAATCGAGTCAAACAACTTCCCAGAGTGCTGAGCCATGAAATAACCTAAGGGTAATGCAATCAGGTAAGAAATCATCACGCCAAATATCCCAATGAGCGCAGAGTTGGCAATCATTGATGGGTCAGTCTGCAAGTTTTGAGTTTTGGTGTAGGCATCACCCTCACCAAATAGAGCAGCCGTTTTCTTATCTACACTACTTGGTGTCTGATAAGTCCGGCTATAGATGTCAATGGAGCTAGAACGCTTCGTCCCATTTGGGAAAGTCACCTCTTTTAAGAGCTTTTTCCCTTGGGTTTGAGTAATAATTTGAAGAACAGGAACCTTGCTGAAGGTTGGATAAGATACACCAAGGTTTAAGTTGACAAAATTCTGATGAATAAACGGGAACTGTCCATTAAAATACAACAGATACTTGTGCTTAGTTCCTGAACCAACCAAGGCAAAACCAGCTGATGGGTCATTTTCAAAACGCAAATAACGTTCTAAATCAGGATTTTTGGCATCTTTAATACGCCATGGATGATCAATTTCGATTAAATTGGTGAAGAAGTTGAGGACACGTGAAAACATGGAGATTTCACGTGTGGCATAAAATGCCCCGCTCTCTGGAAACTGGTGAAGAGTCCAGCCATTGCCAAGAGAAGCAATGTAATCCTCATAAATTTTTTTATTGGTGTCATTCACTTCACCAGTGACTGATGGATCAAAATCGTTTGCTTTGTCCAACAACTCTTTTGATGTCCAATAGTTGATGTAACCCATTCTCTCGTAAACACCATTTTCATAGTTGACCTTTTTATCAGGCTGGGCAGCCATTTTGGTGTAGTTTGGGTCATTATTAAAAATCTTTGTCCTAGGCACCATCGTGAAAATCAACACATAAGTCAATGTGGTGATGGCAAATAAGGAGACCAAAGATCTCAATAATCGACTGAAAATATATTTCTTCATGCTATCCTCCAAATCCCAAAAGAACTTCCTCTAGGTGATTAGCGGAAGTTCTTTAGGGTTAAAGTTTCTTCTTATTTAACGTGTTTCGCGAGGTCTTCTTGAGCTTTCGCATTTGATTCTGCTTTCTCTTTCAACCATTTCTCACGAGCCGCTTCGTATTCTTTTACTGTCACTGCATTCTCTTGCAATTTCAGGTATTTGTATGATACTGAACCTTTGATACCTGTCCATGAGAATGAACTAGTATAAGGTACAGCTTTAGTCACAGAAGGACGACCACCAGCTGAGATAATCGGCAAGAGCACTGAGGCATCAGCAAGGGTAGCTTCTGCTTCTGCATATTTGCTGTAACGCACTGCCACATCAGATGTTTCTTTTGCCGCATCAGTCAACTGTTGGTTCAATTTCTCAAGACCTAGTGTTTTCACGATTTCTGGGTTTGAGCCAGCATCAATACCGATAATCTTGAGGGTATCTCCGCTTGCTGGGTTAAAGATATCAAGGTAAGTAGATGGGTCTTGGAAGTCAGGGCCCCAACCAGATACAGTTGAGATATCATAGTCTTCTTGTGAGGCATTTTCTGCATGGAAGGTTGCTGCATACAACGGATCTTCGTCCATTGGCAAGATGTCGATTTGGACATTCTCAGCACCAAGCGCTGACTCGATTGACTCTTTGATAGATCCAACACGGCTCATCATCAAATCAGATGTTTGAAGAGCAGGGATATCGATACGGATTGGGAAAGTTACCCCTTGAGCTTCCAATTCTTTCTTAGCTTTGTCAAACTCAGCTTTTGCTTTTTCTGGGTTATAAAGACTGTCTTGAGCGTCGGAGAAGTCAATGTCTTTCCACTCTGAACCAATAGCTGCCATTTTTTCTGTGAAGACATCACCGTAGGTTTGATCACCAACGTTTACAAAAGTTGGGGCAGTCAACATGTTACGGATACCTTTAGTTTTGGCATCTTCACCAGCTGCTTGAGCGTGGTAGTTGGCACGGCTGATTGCAAAGTTAAGAGCTTGACGGAAGTCTTTGTTCAAGAGAGCTTTCTTGGTAGATTCTTTCTCTGCGTCAGTTGTTTTTGCAGTGTGCTTGTAGCTGGTACGGTTAACGTTGATGGCTCCGTAGAAGACAGTACCATTTTGCTGACCGTAGATAATGTTGTCTGCAAACTTCTCTTTTACTGAAGAGTAGTTAGAAGCATTTGGCAAAATAGTAGAAGCTGTGAAGACACCTTTTTCAAATTGATCAATAAAGGTTGATATATCTGAACCATCAGTGTAAGTCAACTTGATGTTTTCGATAGCTACTTTATCAGCATCCCAATAGTTAGGGTTTTTCGTGTACTCAAGTGATGACTTAGCTGTCATTGCAGAAATCAAGTATGGTCCGCTGTAGAGGATGCTGCTTGGATCAGCTGAACCGAAGTCGTCGCCTTTACTTTCCAAGAATTCTGCATTAACTGGGAAGAGAATACCCGTGGTCAATTTAGAGTTCCAGTAAGGCTCTGGCTGTGTCAAAGTGTATTGAACAGTTTTCTCATCAATGGCTTTGATGCCAACAGTTGAGAAGTCTTTTGTTTCACCTTTAACGTAGGCATCCAATCCTGCGATAGAGTTTTGAACAAGGTAGAGAGCTTCTGCGTCACCTGAATGATCAGCAGCATATTTCAAACCAGTGACAAAGTCTTCAGCAGTTACATTAGCATACTCTTCACCTTCAACGGTAAACCACTTAGCATCATCACGAAGGGTGTAAGTATAGGTCAATCCATCTTGAGAGACTGTCCAGTCTTCTGCAAGTGATGGCACAAAGTTACCGTACTCATCGTTTTCCAAGAGACCGTCTACAACGTTACCGATAATATCACCAGTTGTGCTCTTGTTTACCAAAAGATAGTTCAATGACTCAGGGTCACTAGTATAAGCGTAAGTATAGGTTGTTGGAGCTGATGAGCTACTTGATGAACCATTACCACAAGCTGCCAAAACAGCCGCAGATAACAAAGTCACACCACCAAGGGCAAGAATTCTGCTTTTCTTCATAGGATTTACCTCAATTTTTTCTTTTTATAAACAGCCAAGTTTTGGGTTTATGTTCTACATTATACCATAAAAAAATCTTAATGCAAGTGATTATTCTGAAAATTTCGCATTTCTTTTGAGCTTTTTTTAACTTTTTTCCGATTTTTTGGCAGTTTTAGCACCTTTTATGTCAGGTAATATCACATGGTTTTGTGCGGTATAGAAGATACACTACCGAATTCTTATTTCTTCGAGATGTGTTATAATAGAGAAAACATCGCACACAAGGAGCCTGCTCAATGAAAAAATATTTGGTTGGTTTAGCTCTACTCGTTAGCCTAGTCATACCGCCCCTAGCCTTTGCCTCAACCATTGAACTTCCAGCAAAGGCTGGAATGGCAGTTGAGGTTCGCACAGGAAAAATCCTCTACGAAAAGAACGCTGATCAAAAAGTCCCTGTCGGTAATCTTAGTCGCTTGTTAACTCTCTACCTCGTTTATGATGCCGTTAAGGCAAAGCGAATCAACTGGGACGATAGGGTGACCATCAGTGACTATGCTCTGCAATTAACCCAAGAGCCAGATATCCCAAATGTCACCTTTGCCCATCCGCAGTACAGCGTGAAAGATCTTACCAAAGCTAGCCTCATCTCTGCCTCAAGCTCTGCCTCTGTTGCTCTGGCTGAGCATATCGCAGGCAGTGAGCAAGAAGCTGTTGAGGAAATGCGACGCCTCTTGGATAACTGGGGCATTAAGAAACACTCATTGGTCAATGCCTCAGGGGTAAACAACCGTTATCTGGGAGGCTACCGTTTAGAAAACAGTCCCGAAGACGCTGAAAATCAGCTGTCTGCTCGAGATCTAGCCATCATCAGCTATCGTCTCATCAATGATTTCCCAGAGGTCTTAGAACTATCTGAAGCCACTCAGGGTAATTTTGGCGGCGAACCGATTCCGACTTACAACTACCTGCTGGAAAATATGCCTTATGCTCGCCTTGACACTTACGGTCTAATAACAGGAACATCGACAGACGCAGGGTCTGGTCTGATTAGTCTCTCCTACGAAAACCGCATGCAGGTTCTGAGCATCTTTTTGGACGTTGATGGTGGTCATGAGGATAGCGATAAGCGCTTCCTGGTTGCTCATGATTTTTTGAATCAAATTGCTGAGCAGTTCCATTTGCAAAAGGTTTTGCCAGCCAGCACTAGCTATAAAGACACGCTTGCACCTGTCTTAGACGGTGTCGTGGATAAGGTTTCTGCCGTTACGCAAGATGATTTTTATGTCGTCACAACTCCAGACACTGTTGACAACGTTCAGTTAAAGGCTGTCTTTCCCGATAAAACAAACTACGCCCCCATCAAAGAGGGACAAGTGGTCGGACAAGTGGTCTTTGATGATAAAAAACTAGTTGGAAAAGGGTATCTTGCAGACTTACCAAGTATGCCCCTCATCGCTGAAAGTGAGGTCTCAAGGACTAACCTTCTAAAGATTATCTGGAATCACTTTGTCCGATATATCATCGATAACCTCTAATCCGCCATATTACCCTCTATAGTCCTCAACCGTTCGTCCAATCTTTAATGCCAGTACTACAATCCATGGAAGCAAGTATCTTGAGAAAAGAGTTTTCCTCGCTCTAGTCATACCTATCATAGTGATTTCTATTTTGAACACAGCAACAATTACTAGGACTGTTAAGAGACTCCATCCTTTTGATGCAAAACACTCCATTAAAACCTCCAGCTTCGACCCATTATACCTTTGATCTTTTCCAAAATGACCAGCAAGTAACCGTTGAAATTTATTCTAGCTACCCTTGGTTTGAAGGTAAAACCTACCTTGCATCATTTCCTACCAAACTCGAGAAAGGAGCTGTCTCTGTTTTTTGGAAACACCTTGAACTGGAAAAAGAGGCTGGTTCAATAGAGATCATCATGCTTGCAGTTGACATCAACAGTGAGGATGAACCCTATCGGATTTTTGAAGGCTACCTTGTCAATTCTCAAGCAGTTGATATAGGCGATTTTTTTCACCCGTCAAGACATTGATACCACAGAACACCCCTCTAAAGTCGACTAGCATTAGGTTGTCAAACACTAAAGTCCCTAGAACCGTCATCTTCTAGGGACTTTTCACGGCTAAAACCGAATCATCTGAATCGGTTACACTAAACTAGACAGAATTTATAAAGTGTTCTACACTAAAGAAAACAGGAGAACTCTATGTCTAGAAAAATCCGTCGTCAATTTAGTGATGACTTTAAGCAACAAATTGTTG
>NZ_JBGTZC010000054.1:0-9319 GCF_041807725.1 Streptococcus sp. E17BB | reverse complement strand
TCCACTGGTGGAACCATCATCGCATTCACGGTAGTCTCGATTACCAAACACCTATGGTTAAGCGAGTTATCGCTTAACAAAAACACTTTATAAAAATTGTACAGAAAAGGGGTGCCTTTTCATTATTTGCAATACAAATAGATACCAATAGCAACGCCAATAATAAATACGCCCATAAACTTCTCTCCTTTCCTCTAGAGTTATAACTTTTTTAATTAAATTCTTTATCTCCTCATTGGAAATAAAGGATCCAACCAATACCTACAAGCATGATATACATCGTAATCTCCTTCCTACTTTATTAATACCAAGCAACTAGTTCCTAGACAACTTTGAATATCTTTTTTAACTGAACTACTTGCCTTGAAACAGATAGCTTTTCCTTAGTCCCAATCCGTCTTAACACAAGATAAGACAGGAGTGATAATCCTAAAACCCAAATCACTAAACTCATCATAGAATACCTGTCTAGATTAATTGTGAGGTTTCGAGACAAGTCTGAAAAAGCTCCAAAAAATGTATAAGACAACATTCTATCGATTTTTTGGCTAGCTTGAGCCAAAATAGGTCCAAGCGATAGGAATAACATGACAGGCATGCTATTAATCTGAGCCTGAGTTTGGGTCTCCGATAAAAAACCAATAATCACATTGATCAGAACTACAGCTAATGCAGTCAACAAGCTGATAACAAGATAAGACATCACGTGAGCACCAAGTTGGACCTTGGATAAGATAGGCAATAACATAATATTAATTGCTGTCAATAACATGGGATAAAACAGTACCGATAAGAGGTATTCTCCTTGGCCAACACCACTCAAAAGGAGAGTTGATAGATTCCTTTTTTCTTTCTCTTCCGCAATCATACTCGATACCGTTGTCCCACTTGACATTGACAAGCCCAAGGGTAGGGTCATAAATAATACCTGAATACCTTCAGCTTTCAAGACAAAACGGTAAAGTGCTAGTAGCAAATAAGGAAACAAAAATTGAATTAATAGATTTTTATTCGTTATCAAAATCTGTGTCCGTAGCCAGATAAGGGCTAATAGTCGTCTAATCATGAAGTTGTTCTCCTGTCAATGCGATAAAAATGTCTGCCAAATTTGGTTCACAAGAATGAACCGAAAAAGCGGTCTCTAAGTCACTAGGTTGTACATCGGAAAAAGTCAATAGCCGTTCATTGCCGACATTATCAATAATTTTTAATTGCTTTGTTGTGGTGTATCTCCGAATTAATTCATCTGGACGACCCGATTCAACCAACTGCCCACGATGGAGTAGAGCGATTCTATTGCATAAAAGACTTGCCTCTGCCATGTCATGTGTGGTTAGAAAGATGGTTGTACCTTGCTCCCTTAACTCTTCTAATAACTTATGGATTTTCATTGAAGTCGCAGGATCTAAACCACTAGTAGGCTCATCCAAAAAAAGAAGTCGTGGTCTGTTAATTAAGGCTCTAGCCAAAAATAGCCGTTGCTTCATACCAGTAGATAAGCGTTCAGCCACCGTGTGCCGACAATCGTAAAGTCCAACCTGCTGGAGTAGGTCATCAACCCTCTCCTTTCCAACACCATAAAACTTAGCATAGGCCTGCATATTCTTATAAAGCGTCAGTTTTTCAAAAAAACCACTCTGATCACTCACAATGCCTAAGGCTTCAAAGTCGGCTGGTTCCAGTTCCCTAGAAGATTTTCCTAACAAATAACTCTCACCACTGTCAGAAAGTAACTGGTTGGTCAAAATCCTAATCAAAGTTGTCTTCCCCGAACCAGATGGTCCAAGAAAACCAAAAATTGTTCCTTCTTCTACTGTAAAACTAATCTGCGATAGAGCTACGTTCTCACCAAATGCCTTGGACACTTTAGAGACTTGAATCATATCTGTCATCTCTTTTCTCCTTTGAAGTGTTCTAATAACTTATTCGTAACTGATTGGAAAAAATCAACTTTTATTTTTAACATTTTGTTGATTGCTAACTTGAATAACTGCCATCAATATACCTACTAGTCCTTGAACAAATTATCTTACTTAAATATTCGTTAAAAATCTGTATTCATTTTCAATTTTTTCAGACAAAAAACTCCCGCCAAGAGAGAGTTTTTTGTCTTATTCAAACACAAACTGGTTGTGGTAGAGTTCGGCATAAAAGCCATTTTGTCTAAGGAGTTCACGATGGTTGCCCCGCTCCAGCACCTCACCATCCTTGAGGACGATGATCTCGTCTGCTTTCAAGATGGTCTTGAGACGGTGGGCGATGACAAAGCTGGTCCGCCCTGCTACCACTGCCTCCATGGCCTGTTGAATCTTGCTCTCGGTCACCGTATCGACGTTTGAGGTTGCCTCATCAAGGATGAGCACCTGCGGATTGGTCAAGAGAGTTCGTGCGATAGAAATCAGCTGCTTTTGCCCTGTCGAGAAGACATTTTCATCATCGGTCACGTAAGTCTCATAGCCATCTGGCAGGCTCATGATAAAGTCATGGATATGGGTGGCACGAGCAGCGGTCTCCACCATCTCCTGACTGACACCTTCTGCCCCAAAGAGGATATTATCTGCGATGGTGCCTGAGAAGAGCACCGACTCCTGCAAGACGATACCGACCTTGCTGCGGAGGCTATCCAAATCATAGTCTCGGATATCACGTCCATCAAAGCGAATGCTGCCACTATCCACATCGTAGAAACGGTTCATGAGGTTCATGATGGTGGTCTTGCCAGAGCCCGTCGGCCCAACGACCGCTACCATCTTGCCCTTAGGCGCAGAGATAGACACCCCTTTGAGGACAGGCTTGTCTGGCACATAGCTAAAGTTGATATTGTCGATCTCGACACCTTGGCTCAATTCGGTAAATAGCGGCGCTTTATCAGGACGGACTTCCTCTTCTTGGTCAAACATCTCCTGAATCCGATGAGCTCCTGTAAAGGCCAGCTGCAACTCCGCCCAGCTGGAAGCAATCTGCATCATGGGCTGGTAGTACTGCTGCGAATACTGGACAAAGGTCACCACCAAGCCCAGCGCTGTTGCCGTGGTCAAGCTCGTATCGTCCAAGACCATCGAAGAACCGATGAAAATCACAATCGCCGTATTGACCAAGCTCATGCCATTCATGACAGGAAAGAGCAAACCACCAAAAAGACGTCCTTTGAAGGTGGTGCGACGCACCTCTTCATTCAAGGTCAAGAAGCCGTCGATGGTCTCTTGCTGAATGCCTTGGACGATGATGGCCTTTTGCCCTGAAATCTTCTCGTCCATATAGGCATTGAGCTTGCTGACAGCCGCCTGCTGGAGATTGCTGTACTTGCGGGCTAGGCGGATGATGACAACCAGAAAGAGCAGGGCCACAGGCGTTGACGCCATCGTCAACCAAGCCAAACGTGTATCTTGGCGGAACATCATCCAGACCATCCCCACATAGAGAGCAGCGTTGGACACCACTTGGGTCAAGGACTGGTTAAAAGCATTCTGGATATTGTCCAAATCACTGGTAAAGCGAGATAGAATGTCCCCGTCCTTGTGGGTATCGAAAAATTGAATGGTCAAGCGTTCTAACTTTCCAAACAGCCCCTTGCGCATACGGTTGGTCGAGTGCGCCACGATGCGGGTAAAGAGCAGGCTGTAGACCAAATTGGCCACAACGGTGAAGAGATAGGCTTGAAAGAGCAGGCCCATGACCCCATTAAAGGTTCCCATATCGGGACTGAAATTGGCAATACCTGTCTGCTTAGCGACCATGTATTGCTGCGCCAACTCCCCCAGAGCACCTAGTGCCTCTCCGATGAGGACAGGCGTTTTGACCTGCAAGTAGGTCGCCAGCACCACTGCCGCAAAAATCACTGCAAAGGAAAGTTTATAGCGTTTGAAATAAAACCAGAAAAAACGTGCTGTCTTCATCTTAGTCCTCCTGTCCTTTCTGCGTCTCGTAGATCTCACGGTAAACAACATTTGATTGCACCAATTCGGCATGGGTTCCTTGACCAATCAAGCGCCCCTCATCCAGCACCAAAATCTTGTCCGCGCGAACCACAGAAGAAATCTTCTGGGCGATGATGACTGTGGTCGTACCTTTGAGATCGTGGTTAAGGGCTTCCTGCACCAGCTTTTCAGACTTGGCGTCAAGAGCTGATGTGGAGTCATCCAAGACCAAGATTTTCGGCTGACCAATTACCCCACGAGCGATGGACATGCGCTGCTTTTGCCCACCTGAGAAGTTGTTGCCCCGCTCTTCGACTTGGCTCTCATAGCGGTCATCCATGCGGTCGATAAATTCCTTGGCTTGGGCAATGCTAGCCGCACGGTTCAGAGCGTCTAGGTCGGCACCCATCTTCCCTTGCCGCAGATTATCCGCGATAGTGCCTGAAAAGAGAATCGCCTTTTGCAGGACAATCGATACCGTCTCTCTTAGGGTATTTTGGCTAAGCGTCTTGATGTCCTTGCCACCGATGAAGATTGTCCCCTCCTGCGGGTCAAAAAGACGTGGAATCATCTGAGCTAGAGTAGACTTACCAGCTCCAGTCGCTCCGACCACCCCGACCATCTGTCCTGCTTCAATAGTAAAGGAAATCTCCTTGAGCATGGGTTCGGTATCATGTGGGTAGGTAAAGCTCACCTTGTCAAAGACGATACTACCAGTCAAGTCCTCATCTGATCCGTTCATAAATGTCATAGCAGGCTCTGTATCGAGTACCTCACCAATCCGCTTGATAGAAATAGCTGCCCGACTAGCCTGCATACCCATAAAGCTCGCCATGATGATGGAAAACATGATCTGCATAAGGTAACTCATGAAAGAAGCAATTCCACCGACTACTTTAGGCTCGGTCTCTACCATCCCTGATACCAAATAAATAGACACAAAAACCGCCATATAAGAAATAAACATTAATAGGGGTTGCATCACTGAAAAACCATACCCGATGAAGAGGTTTAGCCCTAAAAGCTCATTAGAGGTTTCTTTGAATTTGGTGTATTGGTTCTTTTCCTGAACAAAGGATTTGACCACCCGAGCGCCACGTAGATTTTCCTTAGCGATACGGTTAATCGTATCCATCAAGGATTGGAATTTCCCAAAGCGAGGCGCCATTTGGCTCATCACGACGGCCATAATCGCACCAATCAAGATAATCATCACGATGATCATCCACCAGAGGTCAGGCATGGTTTTGACCGCCATGATAAAAGCACCGATAAAGAGTAAAGGCACCCGCATGAGCACTGTGAAAGTCATCATCATCAAGTTCTGGATTTGGTTGATATCATTGGTCAAACGAACGACCAAATTCCCGGCGTTAAAGGTCTCGATGTTGGCATAGGAAAAGCTCTGAATCTTACGAAAGGCTTCCTCCCGAATATCCGCAGACACGCCTTGAGCGATTTTAGACGCCAGAGCCGTGTTGATAGCTCCTGCTAAGAGCCCAATCCCTGCAATCGTTAGAAGCCAAACACCGACTTCTGATATTTTTTCTTGGTCATTCATCAAGACAGCCTCTAGGACATCTTGCAAATAGCTGGGCTGCAAGAGACTGCTGATAACCACGGTGGACACCATAAGCACAGAACCTAGGGCGTACCATTTGTAGCGTAAAATAGCGCGTTTAAGCATCTTTTCCTCCTGTATAAGCGGTGATATTTTCTGTCAACTGATGGAGCACCTGATGAAGGACCGCAAAGTCTTGACTGGAAATTCCTTTGAAAATCGACTGCCGCATTTCCTCACGAAAAGTGGTCAAAGGCTGGATTTTTTCTCGTCCCAAGTCGGTCAACAGCACCTGCTTGTAGCGCCGATCAGACACCGACGGTACAATCTCGATAAAGCCATTTTTGACCATGCGCTTGACGAGATTACTAGCCACAGATTTGGAAATCTTCAACTCCTGCTCGATGTCTTTGACAAAAATTTCCTGCTTGTCCCTGCGACTGAGAAACATGAGCACATGCCCTTGTGGACCAGCCAAATGCTCGATGCCGTTTTCCCTTGCCATCTCCTCACAGATAGTCTCTAGTCTATGCAAAATCAGACGAATATCTGATAGTGGATGTCCCATATCACCCTCCATTAGTTTTCATAGAAACTATTTTAGTTCTTATGAGGACTATTGTCAAGGGAAAAAGCTTGTTTTCTTGTAATTTTCAAGATGTTTTCACAAAACCAAGAGATACAGTAGGTGATAGGAAAAGTATTAAACTTATGATATAATGGAAAAAACAGCTTTTTAGGAGGTCGTATGGACAAACAAACCATCGCCGTCTTAGGACCGGGTTCATGGGGAACCGCCCTGGCTCAGGTACTCAATGATAACGGTCACACCGTCCGTCTCTGGGGCAATATCCCTGCTCAGATTGACGAGATTAATACCCACCATACCAATAACCATTATTTCAAGGACATTGTACTGGATGAGAATATTGTCGCCTACACTGACTTGGCAGGAGCTTTGGCAGGTGTTGATGCAGTGCTCTTTGTTGTGCCAACCAAAGTTACGCGTTTGGTTGCCAAACAAGTCGCAGCCGTTCTTGATCATAAGGTTATCGTTATGCACGCTTCAAAAGGTCTTGAACCTGGCACTCACGAGCGCCTATCTACTATCTTGGAGGAAGAAATCCCAGAGACCCTTCGCAGTGAAATTGTCGTCGTCTCAGGACCTAGTCACGCTGAAGAAACCATTGTTCGGGACATCACCCTCATCACCACTGCATCTAAAGACTTGACTGCTGCCAAGTATGCGCAAGAGCTCTTTAGCAACCACTACTTCCGCCTCTACACCAATACGGATGTCATCGGTGTTGAGACAGCTGGTGCCCTCAAAAACATCATCGCTGTTGGTGCTGGCGTTCTTCATGGTCTCGGTTTTGGGGACAATGCTAAAGCCGCTATTATTACACGGGGTCTGGCAGAAATAACCCGTCTCGGTGTCAAGTTGGGGGCAAATCCCCTGACCTACAGCGGTTTATCAGGAGTAGGAGACTTGATTGTCACAGGAACATCCGTTCATTCCCGTAACTGGCGAGCAGGTGATGCGCTAGGGCGTGGTGAAAAACTCGCTGATATCGAAGCCAATATGGGTATGGTCATCGAAGGCTTATCAACAACAAAGGTCGCCTACGAAATTGCTCAAGAGCTCGGTGTCTATATGCCCATCACTACTGCTATTTATCAGGCCATCTACGAGAATGCCCCAATCAAGGAAACGGTCCTAAACATGATGTCAAACGAGTTTCGTTCCGAGGACGAGTGGGCTTGACACTCATCGTTAGTCCTCAACTTAGACAGAATCTGGACAAATGTTCCAGTCCCTCTGTTTTAGTGACGCAGTACTTGGGAGCAAACTTGTGATTTGTTTTGTCAGCACTAGAGTTGCCCCTGTACAAACTCATTAAGCAATGTAACGCCATAAGCCACTGCTGGTTGTTTCGATCCCCATGAGACTTGACGACTTGGCATCATCAGTGGCTAGGTAATCATTTGATAGGTTAATTTAAGTAGTTAACAGCCCTCACAGCTGCAACCTCAAACAGTTGGCTTTTAACTAATTGAATTACACCTAAGTGAGCTAACCCTTCATCGACCTCTCATAAATTTATCGATTGAGCCCAACTTTCATTTTCAAAAACAAAAAGGAGAACCATCATGAAAAAAGTCAGAAAGGCTATTATCCCAGCCGCTGGTCTAGGAACACGCTTCCTCCCTGCCACCAAGGCGCTTGCCAAGGAAATGTTGCCCATCGTGGACAAGCCAACCATCCAGTTCATCGTTGAAGAGGCCTTAAAATCAGGTATCGAAGACATCCTAGTGGTGACTGGTAAGTCCAAGCGCTCTATCGAGGATCACTTCGACTCAAACTTTGAGCTAGAGTATAACCTCAAAGCAAAAGGCAAGCATGACTTGCTTAAATTGGTAGACGAAACAACAGGTGTTCGCCTGCACTTTATCCGTCAGAGCCACCCACGCGGTCTTGGAGATGCGGTCTTGCAAGCCAAAGCCTTTGTTGGCAACGAACCCTTTGTGGTCATGCTAGGGGATGACCTCATGGACATTACTGACGAGACTGCTCTGCCATTGACCAAGCAGTTAATCAACGACTATGAGAATACCCATGCTTCAACCATCGCCGTCATGCAGGTACCGCATGAAGAGGTGTCAGCTTATGGCGTCATCGCCCCTCACGGCGAGAGTGTTCACGGTCTTTACAGCGTTGATACCTTTGTCGAGAAGCCAAAGCCTGAGGAGGCCCCATCTGATTTGGCCATCATCGGTCGGTATCTCTTGACACCAGAGATTTTTGACCTACTAGAAAAACAAGAACCCGGGGCTGGTGGCGAAGTGCAACTAACAGATGCTATCGATGCCTTAAACAAGACTCAGCGGGTCTTTGCTCGTGTCTTTACAGGCAAACGGTATGATGTCGGTGACAAGTTTGGTTTTATGACGACCTCTATCGACTACGCCCTTAAACACCCTCAAGTTAAAGATCAACTCAAAGACTATATCATCAAACTCGGTAAAGAGCTAGCTAGTGACAGCAGTGCCGAGTAAACGAGAAAAAGTTTAACCTCAACTGCCAAAATGAAACGAAATAAAACACTCCTGTTGACATCTAGTACACTAGAAACAAGGAGTGTTTTTTTATAGTCTTTAACAGATGATAAACCGTTATGGACTGACAAGTTAATTCTCTAGTAACCGCGCGATAACAGCGTGATCAAAGACATCAAGCATAATCATTTTAGTTATCNCCTATGAGCTACTCCCATGAACCATAAAAGAGCGAATAAAGATAGAGACTTATTTAGAATTAGGGTTGAAACCTCATCAAATTGCTAGTAAACTTGGCGTCCATAAGTCTACCATCTCAAGAGAGTTAGAACGGTGTCCGGCTGCTTATTCCGCAGACCTAGCCCAGAAACATATTGACCAAAAGGCTAAGCAAAAAGGACGACAGTCTCGTTTGACCCCTGAGTTAAAAGCGGAGATTGAACAAGGTTTGAGAGCCTCTTGGTCTCCCGAACAGATTTGCGGTCGCTATCGGCTGGAAGACAAGCCAATGGTCGCTTTTAAGACCATCTACAACTGGCTCTATGCTGGCTTGATCGACATAGAACTCAACGTCTTACGTCGCAAAGGAAAAAGCCGAACCCCGCAGGAAACCCGTGGGAAATTCATGATTGGAACACCGATTTCCAAACGCCCTAAAGAAGTTAGGAATCGTCAGACTTTCGGTCACTGGGAGCTAGATACGGAGGTAGCCTCCCGAGGCAAAAGTAAGGGCTGTTTAGCGACCTTTGTGGAGAGGAAAACACGCTTTTACCTGGCTTTCAAG
>NZ_JBGTZC010000053.1:0-9366 GCF_041807725.1 Streptococcus sp. E17BB | reverse complement strand
GTCCACTGGTGGAACCATCATCGCATTCACGGTAGTCTCGATTACCAAACACCTATGGTTAAGCGAGTTATCGCTTAACAAAAACACTTTATAAAAATTGTACAGAAAAGGGGTGCCTTTTCAGATGATTGTCTTAAATAGCTGAGGTTTTGTGGTAGGCAATCGTCCTCTTCTCATATTAGGAATTCTCCTTTTTTCTTATTTTGCTCTCACATCTAATGCAAGACCATAGAAAATTAAACAACAAACTCCTCAAGATGCTCAAAATTTGCTATAATAGAGGGCAAACGAAAAATAAGGATTTTGTATGACTATTGAAGATTTGAAAAAACGTCAGGAGAAGATTCGGAACTTCTCCATCATTGCCCACATTGACCACGGTAAGTCAACACTGGCTGACCGGATTTTAGAGAAGACCGAGACGGTTTCCAGCCGTGAGATGCAGGCCCAGCTCCTTGATAGCATGGATTTGGAGCGTGAGCGGGGTATTACCATCAAACTCAACGCTGTCCAGCTGAACTACACTGCTAAAGATGGTGAGACCTACACCTTTCATTTGATTGATACACCCGGGCACGTGGACTTTACCTATGAAGTCTCTCGTTCCTTGGCGGCCTGTGAGGGGGCGATTTTGGTCGTGGATGCGGCACAGGGAATTGAAGCACAGACTCTTGCTAATGTTTACTTGACCTTGGATAATGATCTGGAAATCCTGCCCATTATCAACAAGATTGACCTGCCTGCGGCAGATCCTGAGCGGGTGCGTGGGGAGATTGAGGATGTCATCGGTCTGGACGCTTCTGAAGCTGTCTTGGCTTCTGCCAAGGCGGGTATCGGTATCGAGGAAATCTTGGAGCAAATCGTTGAAAAAGTTCCAGCGCCAACTGGCGATGTGACCGCCCCGCTTCAAGCCTTGATTTTTGACTCCGTCTATGACCCTTACCGTGGGGTTATCTTGCAGGTACGGGTGGTCAATGGTATGGTCAAGCCGGGCGACACCATCCAGCTCATGAGCAATGGCAAGACCTTTGACGTGACTGAAGTCGGTATCTTCACCCCTAAAGCGGTCGGTCGAGAGGTTCTGGCAACTGGTGATGTTGGCTATATCGCAGCTTCTATCAAGACCGTGGCAGACACTCGGGTCGGCGATACCGTAACTCTAGCTAGTCAGCCAGCAGCAGAGCCCTTGGCAGGTTATAAGCAGATGAACCCCATGGTCTTTGCAGGGATTTACCCGATTGAGTCCAACAAATACAACGACCTCCGTGAGGCTTTGGAGAAACTCCAGCTCAATGATGCCAGTCTGCAATTTGAACCAGAAACATCGCAAGCACTTGGTTTTGGCTTCCGCTGTGGTTTCTTGGGGCTACTTCACATGGATGTTATTCAAGAGCGATTGGAGCGGGAATTTAACATTGACCTGATCATGACCGCACCGTCGGTGGTCTACCATGTCAACACGACAGACGGTGAGATGATTGAAGTGGCAAACCCATCTGAGTTTCCAGACCCGACCCGTGTCCAATCCATCGAAGAGCCGTATGTCAAGGCCCAAATCATGGTGCCCCAGGAATATGTCGGGGCTGTCATGGAGCTGGCACAACGCAAGCGTGGCGACTTCGTCACCATGGACTACATTGACGACAACCGTGTCAATGTCATCTATCAGATTCCGCTGGCAGAGATTGTCTTTGACTTCTTTGACAAGCTCAAATCGTCCACTCGTGGTTATGCCAGCTTTGACTATGAGATTTCCGAGTATCGTACCTCTAAGCTGGTCAAGATGGATATTCTTCTCAATGGCGACAAGGTCGATGCCCTCAGCTTTATTGTCCACAAGGAATTTGCCTACGAACGTGGGAAAATCATCGTGGAAAAGCTCAAGAAAATCATCCCACGCCAGCAGTTTGAAGTGCCGATTCAAGCGGCCATCGGTCAGAAAATCGTGGCTCGTAGCGACATCAAGGCCCTGCGTAAGAATGTCCTTGCTAAGTGTTATGGCGGTGACGTGTCCCGTAAACGCAAGCTTCTTGAGAAACAAAAGGCCGGTAAGAAGCGCATGAAGGCGATTGGCTCGGTCGAAGTCCCACAAGAAGCTTTCCTCAGCGTCCTGTCTATGGATGAGGAAAACAAATGAGGTTTGTTTTCTCTAGTTGCCTAAAAACTGGAGAGTGACTCGAAGAACTCGTCGTAATCTCTAATACATCGCCCCTCAAGTCAGCCGTGCCTTTGCCCTTACAGAAAAACAATAGCAATAACAGGAGGATACCTCATGGGAGAACGCTTAAACAGACTAGTTTTGCAAACAACCGAGAAGCCACAAGCTATCTTTGACCGCCTAGTGACGGAGGTAAACGCTGATCTGGCGGAAGTTGTCAAACATGACCTTGGAAGTCAACAGGTCGTGCTCGCCGTCTTTGAAAAGTTCTATTTTCGAGTCGAGAGTTATGTGAGTGTTACCTTACACCTGACATCTTCTGCGGGCTGGGTTGTGGCAGATGTTATTGGCTCAGGTGGCGGAGGCGGTTTTCTCAACATCTCTTGGGGAGCCAATAGTGACTTTGCCTCATTGTTCACAGACGCTTTGAGAAAGCAAGGCTTTGAGTGGTTGAATACAGAAAAATAGAAAAGGAGGTTAGGGCAATAGTCCTAGCCTCCTAATTTATCAGGCGTTATCCAACTGCTGGACACAATTTAATGAGTTCGATTGACTATTATCTCCTCCCATCTCCATTATTTAGAAAAATATCGAAATAATGCTGAACAGATACATCCGAAAGTGCTATACTCTATTTAGAAATATTTCTAAATAAAAATCAGGAGGTCATGATGGGCTTATCAGAAACACTTAAAGCACTCGCAGCGCCTATTCGTCGACAGATACTGGACAGCTTAAAAGCGGGACCAAAGTCTGCTGGTGAGATTGGTGAGCTCTTTGATGTGACAGGGGCAACTGTCTCTCATCATTTAACAGTCTTGAAAAAGGCAGGGCTGATTTTAGAAGAGCGAGAAAAAACATACATCTACTACCGCCTCAATGTGACGGTTTTTGAGGAAGTCTTGGTGTGGATTGCTGGATTTGGAGGAGAAGAACATGATGAACGTGATTAAGAAAATTGATTGGACAGTTGTCGCTATTGGGTTAGGGTTGTGCTTGCTGCCCTTGGTCTTGGGGCAGGTCTTTTGGGCGGATTTACCAGATAAATTCGCCACACACGTCTCTTTGGATGGGCAGGTCAATGGTGTGACCGATAAGAGCTGGATTTTACTGGGGCAACCGCTCCTTTTGGCAGGTATCTATCTGGTGCTGTCTATCATCTTGGGCAGTCTTGGCATCGGGGAGCAGCCTGTCATCAGAGCTTTTAAGTTGGGAAGTGCTCTGCTGATCACCATCTTGCAGACCGCTCTGCTATTTTTCAACCTTGGCTGGGACATAGACATGAGAAAAGTAGCGGTCCTCATCGTCGCCATCGGCTGGCTCTTAGTGGGCAACTACGGTACAAAAGAAGGGCCGCATCAGCAGAAAAAGCTAGAACAAACAGCAGTGTCCCTTGTCCTCCGCAAACAAACCTCTTATCTCTTTGTCGGAGCGGGTCTAGTCTTGCTACTCAGTCTGCTCTTTCCTATCCAACTTTCTTTTGTGCTTTTATTGTTAGTGACTTTTGGGGCAATTTGTTGATCCATTTATGCCAGTTCCCTTAGCCATAGCCTTAAGAAGTAAGATACTGCTGAACATCGAAAAATCAACCAGTGTCACAACTATAGCACTCAGGCTGCCTCAGCCTAAGGCTTTGACATTTCTCTTGGTCAATCGTTTCTTGCCATTCATCTATGTCCACTAGCTGAGCAAGTCAGTCTACTTTTCTTTCGGGTATTGAAGAAAATAAGATGTTTTTCACAAATTTTTGAGAAAAAAATACCAGAATATGCTATACTAGAGAGGTAAAAAATATTTAAGGAGTTTATCCAAAATGGCTAAATTAACTGTTAAAGATGTTGAGCTTAAGGGCAAAAAAGTCCTCGTTCGTGTGGACTTCAACGTGCCTTTGAAAGATGGCGTGATTACAAATGACAACCGTATCACTGCCGCTCTTCCAACTATCAAGTATATCCTTGAGCAAGGCGGACGTGCCATCCTCTTCTCTCACCTTGGTCGTGTCAAAGAAGAAACGGACAAAGAAGGCAAATCATTGGCACCAGTTGCTAAGGCACTTGGTGAAAAACTGGGTCAAGAGGTTATCTTCCCAGGTGCTACTCGTGGTGAAGCCTTGGAAGCAGCTATCAATGCTTTGGAAGATGGTCAAGTGCTCTTGGTCGAAAATACTCGTTTTGAAGATGTGGACGGCAAGAAAGAATCTAAAAACGACCCTGAACTTGGTCAATACTGGGCATCACTTGGTGATGGCATCTTTGTAAACGATGCTTTCGGTACAGCTCACCGTGCGCATGCTTCAAACGTTGGTATTTCTGCTAACGTTGAAAAGGCTGTTGCTGGCTTTCTCTTGGAAAACGAAATTGCCTACATCCAAGAAGCGGTTGAAAGCCCAGTTCGTCCATTTGTCGCAATCCTTGGTGGTTCAAAAGTATCTGACAAGATCGGCGTGATTGAAAACTTGCTAGAAAAAGCAGACAAGGTCCTTATCGGTGGCGGTATGACCTACACCTTCTACAAGGCACAAGGCATTGAAATCGGTAACTCATTGGTCGAAGAAGACAAACTTGATGTTGCTAAGGCCCTTCTTGAAAAAGCCAACGGTAAACTCATCTTGCCAGTTGACTCGAAAGAAGCCAACGCCTTTGCAGGTTACGATGTGGTGCGTGACACCGAAGGCGAAGCTGTTTCAGAAGGTTTCCTTGGACTCGACATCGGTCCTAAGTCTATTGCGAAGTTTGAAGCTGAGCTTGAAGGTGCGAAAACAGTCGTTTGGAACGGTCCTATGGGTGTCTTTGAAAACCCTGACTTCCAAGCAGGTACCATCGGTGTCATGGACGCTATCGTGAAGCAACCAGAAGTGAAATCCATCATCGGTGGTGGTGACTCAGCAGCAGCAGCCATCAACCTTGGTCGTGCAGATAAGTTCTCATGGATTAGTACGGGCGGCGGTGCCTCAATGGAGCTTTTGGAAGGTAAAGTTCTTCCAGGTTTGTCAGCATTGACTGAAAAATAAGTAACCACATATTCGCGACGAAAAGAGATGTGTAAACAGCTCTTTTCTAGTGCCATCCCTAGATGTTCTCCGATACGGAGTGAGGTTAGAACATCAGGGTAGGTAAAGGTAAAGTATTGCCAGGTCTTTCTGCTTTGACAGAAAAATAAGATTTAGTTCGTTTATCTCGACAAAATCCTGATTTTGTCGAAAAAAGAGCAACATCGAAATATTAACAAAAGGGTGGTTAAACCACCCTTTTGAGTTAGTGAAAATAGTTGCGACGCGGTCGTGGTGCATCAATGGAACTCTTGAAAGGTACAGTTCTTCCAGGTTTGTCAGCATTACTGAAAAATAATTTTGTGATGAAAAACCTTGGTTCCCCAAGGTTTTTTGAATAGCCATAGCTGTTCTCCGAAATGACCTGAGGTCATCAAGTCTCAGGCAAGTAATTGGTAAATACAAAAAAGGCGCTGGTATAGCGTCTTTTTCTGTGAAAAATCTAGGAAATTTGTATCCAGGAAACAAATCTAAAGGCTCTAGTCAAAAAAGTTGAAAAACTGACGGTTATAAGTGACAATATTTTTTTATTTTGATTGCCATTAATTCTCATTATTGGTCAAACTAATGGTATCTTCTTGAGAAATTATTGTATTATCTAGAAACATAATATCGATTTCATCTTCTTCTGTATCTAAGAATAGCTGAATTTCTGCATTCAAACTTAAAATTTCACCAATAAGAATTCGTCATCTCTTAAGTTCCTCCAATTCTGAGTATGGAACTCTCAACACAGGCAAACCACTTACTAAATTCTGTCGTATATCACTAATAGATTTTTGTGTATATAATCTTATCAGTTTAATCAAAGCAACCTGGTTTTCTAACGGTAAAACTTTCAATAATACTACATGCATATCCAGTTATATCAACTTACTATCAAGATTTTATTTGTCTCAGATTAGAACCCAAACTTCGTCAGAAGACCATCTCACCCTACCCAAAGTTGATTCAATACATCTGATAAAATAGGAACATTGATCAGCAGAGAGATAATCGGATTGCTCGTTAACAGGCTCTGCACTTGGTCAAACGGTACCGTAGCAAACAGACGAAGAGCCATTGACCAAAACACCACAGTCATAAAAACAGATAACGCACCGCTAATCATATTAAATCGAGTTGTATCTAACTTCCAAAGCGGAAAAAAATAAAGAAAAACGGCTAGTAAGCGTAGGACAAAATAGCTGGCTAGTGTCAACGCTAAAAAAGCAGTACCTGCGTAAAACACCTTGTCCATTTCAAAGATGCTGACCTGAGGAAAATAGGTTAGCACTTTTTCTTCGACAGCCTGTGTATAGGGAACCCAAAAAGTTAAGAGCCCTGCTAGAGGCTTGTAATACGTCTTCGCAACAAGTATTGATACTACCTGAGCTATTAAGAGGTAGGTTTGCTTGACCAGACCTCTGCTATAACCCAGGTAAAACTGCCAAGCCAAGGCTATTATCATCAGTAAAGTTATCATTGGCTATCCTCAAATAAGCTAGTTTGATTCGTGGATTGTTCAGAAGCATAGCGTAAACGATCCAATTCAGCAGCCAACTCAGCCATCTCTTTCTCCCGACCCAACTGGACAGACAGGGTGTTGATGGCTAATAGCAGAGCAAGCGTCTCGTCATCTGCTTTTGGCAGTTTTGACTTGATGGCATCATATTTTTCCCTCGCAAGACGCTCTACCTCTTCCATATAAAGATTATCTTTATCAGTGGTTAAGGTTAGGGTTTTCTGCCCAAAAGTGAATTTGTATCGGTTTTTGGTCATCTCTTTCTCCTAGCTTAATTTGTCTAAAATCCCAGTCATATCTGTTCGCAGTTGGTTAAAAGTAACCTGCATCTCCTGGCGGCTTTGGTTATTCTTGATCGTAACAACCTCTGTGTCAACCTCTGTGTCTCCGAGGGTCAAAATCAACTTAGCACCAAGGCTGTCCGCTGATTTAAACTGAGCCTTAAGCTTACGGCCAAGGACATCTCGCTCGGCTGAGAAGCCTTGCTTGCGAATGGTCTGTACCAGCTCCAAAGCTTTGCTATTGGCCGCAGCCCCTAACACCGCGATATAAACATCCAGGCGAGGCGTCATATCAGGCAGCAAATCTTGCTTGTCCAGAATCAGCAGCAGACGCTCCATACCAAGACCAAAGCCAAAGGCTGGCGTGGCAGGACCACCGAAATACTCGACCAAGCCATCGTAACGACCACCCGCACAGACAGTCAACTCATTGCCCTCCAGCGGGGTGATAAATTCAAAAATAGTATGGTTGTAGTAATCAAGCCCTCGTACCATCTTGGTATCAATGACATAAGGGATGCCAAGTGCTTCCAGCATTTCCCGAACGGCATCAAAGTGAGCCTGGCTATCCTCATCCAGATAGTCTAGGATAGATGGCGCTTTTTCCACAGCCAACTTGTCCTCTTTCTCCTTGCTGTCCAGTACCCGTAGAGGATTTTCTGCCAAACGGCGCTGGCTATCCTTGGACAGCTGGTCTTTGAGGGGGGTTAGGTAGTCAATCAGGGCTTGGCGATAGGCTGCCCGACTAGCTGGTGTCCCCAGTGTATTCAGGTGCAAGGTGACATTGGCAATGCCCAGTTTAGTAAAAAGATGATAGGCCATAGCGATGGTTTCTACATCGGTAGCAGGATTGCTAGAACCAAAGGCCTCTACCCCAATCTGGTGGAACTGGCGAAGTCGTCCTGCCTGCGGCCGCTCATAGCGAAACATGGGACCCATATAGTAAAGTTTGACGGGCTTTTGCACTTCTGGGGCAAAGAGCTTGTTTTCTACATACGAGCGGACAACAGGAGCTGTCCCTTCTGGGCGAAGCGTGATATGACGATCGCCCTTGTCATAGAAATCATACATTTCCTTGGTCACGATGTCGGTCGTATCCCCAACGGAGCGACTGATAACCTCGTAATGCTCAAACATGGGTGTGCGGATTTCAGCGTAATTGTACTGGGCAAAAAGCTCTCGTACCAAACCTTCCACATACTGCCATCGAGCACTTTCTTTAGATAAAATGTCTTGGGTTCCTTTTGGTTTTTGAAGTAACATATTTCATTCCTTTGCTATTCTGTTCCTTCTATTGTACCATAAATGATGTGTATTTTTCTAAAAATTAAAGCTCTTTACAAGTTAAGTGGCTCTATAATTTCTGTAGTGGGTAAATCCACCATGGAGATTATAGAGCCTTTTGAGTGTAGAAAAAAAGTTCCATATGACCTACAATGAAAAGTGCTTAAACAACTCATTAGAAAGACACATATGGAACAGTTCAATTTTATCACAAACCTACTCGGAATTAAAGACCCTAATATCACTATTTTGGAGGTTGTGGAGGCTGGGAGTCACAAAGAGGTCATCGCTAAACTCGATTACCCTGCTCCAAAATGCCAACATTGCCAGGGACAAGATTGTCAATGCCCTTTCATTGCCATAAACATAAAACGAGAGAAGACAAGAACTGTCCTCTCTCGGTGTTAAGTGGGTCAACCCACTACAGTTGACAAAGAGCCATTTTTTGGCAACTTGAAAAAGAGCAATAGAAAAGATAAAACAAAAGACAAGGCTTAGAAACCTTGTCTTTTCAACTACATTAAGCTATACCGGCGGCCGGGGTCGAACCGGCACGTCCGTGAGGACACTGGATTTTGAGTCCAGCGCGTCTGCCAATTCCGCCACGCCGGCTTAATGATGAACTGGGGTAGCTGGATTCGAACCAACGAGTGACGGAGTCAAAGTCCGTTGCCTTACCGCTTGGCTATACCCCAATAAGAAATAGGCGAGTGAGGGGAATCGAACCCCCGAATGCCAGAGCCACAATCTGGTGCGTTAACCACTTCGCCACACCCGCCATAGGTGCTTACACGGGCAGTAGGAATTGAACCCACACTGAAGGTTTTGGAGACCTTAGTTCTACCTTTAAACTATGCCCGTAAAAGGATGGAGAGAGAGGGATTCGAACCCCCGAACCCGAAGGAGCGGATTTACAGTCCGCCGCGTTTAGCCTCTTCGCTATCTCTCCGAGATTTTTAATTGTAATGGCGCGAGACGGAATCGAACCGCCGACACATGGAGCTTCAATCCATTGCTCTACCAACTGAGCTACCGAGCCTTATTGCGGGAGCAGGATTTGAACCTACGACCTTCGGGTTATGAGCCCGAC
>NZ_JBGTZC010000052.1:0-9798 GCF_041807725.1 Streptococcus sp. E17BB | reverse complement strand
TCAGTATCCTTAATCTGACGAGATGGTTGTATGGTATCAGGGGTAGTTGTGTTGTCGCCTTGGTTAGTATCGGTGTTATCACCTGAGTCGTTATCGGCGTTATCGTCTTGGCTGCCACCATTATTCTGGTCATCGCCCGGGGCTGGGGTGGTACCAGCTGAATCGTCGGTTGCGCCTGAATCTTGACCTGCATCGCCTGACGGACTATCAGAATCTGAGCTGTCTTGGCTATCACCATTAGCCTGATCACCACCTGGGGTTGTGTTTGAATCAGTTGAATCGCCTGGTGTGCCTGGATTTTGACCTGCATCACCTGACGGATTGCCTGAATCTGAGTTGCCTTGGTCTTTGTCTGTTTCTGGCGTTTCATCATCTGGCGCTTGAGTTGACTGGTCGACTTCCTCATAATAGGTTGCCAATTCATAAACTTCAAAGGCTTGGTTGCCATGCTCTAGCTTGATGTCCAGCAAATGTTTGACACCTTCTGGGACAATCAGCGTTTTGAAGCTACTGTCCAGCTGTCCAAGGACAATCCACTTGCTTACCACATCACGGTCATGCTGCTCTGCTATTTCCTCAACCACGCGAGCCTTAACGGTAACCACCTGACCATCAGCGAGTGTTGACAAGATTGTCACATGGTTATGATGGGTGTTTTCAGACAAGTGATAAGTGAGTTCCCCAGCTTGACCTTGGGTGCGATAGCTGGTCAGGAGGCGTCCGTCAACAACATGCGTTGCCAAGGAGTCTTGAGTTTCTGCGCCACTTGTGACAACGGTTTGGTCATTAACAGTCTTGACAAATTCGCCGTCGTTAATCACCAGTTCAGTAAAGCCAACAAAGCGGTGGGTGTAATCTGCAGTGAAGAGAACCCGCAAGTACTTGGCAGTAACTGGAGTCGTCAGACTACCCTCGATATAGCGATTACCTGGTTGTGTGCTATCGTGAGTCCAACCATCTGTCAGAGAATCCTCCCGACGTGGGTTTTCCTGACCATCACCAACAGTCACGACATCTGTCCAGGTTTGACCATCTGGGCTAATCTGAATCTTACCGTCGCGCAAGTAATTCTGAGTGCCATCTTGGATATAGGCACGAATTTTGCGTACCGGACGCTCACTACCTAGGGTCAGAACGATATTGCCACCTGAACGTGGGTAGTCAGAAAACTCTACAAAATTATTGAGTTTGCCATCAAAGAGCTCCGCGAGATTGTTGCGGTTACGCACATCAGAGGAACCGTAGGTAGAGTGAATGCCCATAGTAGTTGACGTCAAGCTGTCTGGCAAGATTTCCTTGGTCTTAACCACCAAGGCTTGTGCCGTGATAGACTGATTGCTACTTGTTTCGTTGATAAGACGAACATACCGAACCAAATCTTGTCTGTTAATCTGGTCATTTCGATACCATTCGACACCATTTGGTGAATAGAGGAGACTGAGTTGATCGTTGCTTGCTCCTGTCAGAGCGATACTTTCCAGCTGATGCAATCTAGCCAACTTCAAGCCGATATAATCAGACGGTTTCAGTGTAGCGTCAGCCGGCAGAGCTAGGCGATAACTGTCCTGACCAAGAACTGTTCGTGCGTCTGCAAGTTCAGCAACAGAGGTCTCTGTGTAATCGGCTACGCCTTCGTTACTCTCCAGTTTGAACTCGGCAATCCGCCACCATTTATTCATGGCTTGAGCATTCTTAATCCGAACAGCCTTGGCTGTGACAGCTGTCGGAATGTTAATGGTCGTATCACCATTAACATCCGCCAATCTATGCCAAGTTTGACCGTCTGGGCTATATTCCACGACACCGCGACCAATCTTGTCGCCCGTGCCTTGGACAATGATCACCTTAGATAGCGGCGTGGCTTGTTCGAGATTAAGCTGTACCCAGCTATCAGCAGGGGTATTGTCCTGACCGTTGCTGTTTGCAAACATGGCTTCTGTGGCAGGGTTGTTGTCTAGTGCTTGATCTTGACTGGTGCTGTATTTGTAAATGAGGTTACTGCTGGTGGTAATGGTACCTGTCAGCTGATTGCTACGTTGCCCTTGTTCCAATGGACGGTTGATAGCAATCTCACGCACACCCAACCAAGTGTTTTCTTTCGGTGCTGTTGCAATGATACGGACCGCCTTGGCCTTAATCGCCAAATCTGTAAAGGTCAGTTGGTTTTCATTGCCGACATAGGCAGGACTATCCAGTTTCACCCAGGTATCTTGCTCGTTGAGGTATTGAACATCAGCTGCCGCAAAGGTATCTCGTAGATTGCTGGTTGCCCCCATAGCAAAGCCAAGACTGGTCAGCTCAATCGGACGATTGAAGGCTAATCCAACATAATCACCAACAGCAATACGGTTTGGACTCTGACTAAGCACTTGAGTGGTCAAGTCACCGTCTGTCAACTTGCTCAAATCACCTTGATCGAGGTTACGGTTGGTGATGAGGCTAGTCTGAATGACACTAGGGCCCAAGGCCTGTTCAATCTGACCTGCCACATGTTCAAAGAGATTGAGGATAAATGGACGGATGTGTTGGACACCCAGCTCAGCCGCCTCATAGTGATTCACATACCAGAACGTATGGGTCTTAGACTGATTGTAGCGATCCAGACCTGCCTTGTAATTATCCCACAGGGTCGCTTTGTCACCATTCAGGTGCTCGGTAGCAGTCAGCAGGCTATCCAGAGCAGTCATCTGATCAATGGTGTTATCCAACCAGTGACTGATTTGGTCTTTCATCCGCTCATGACCAGACGTCTTGTAGACTTCGGCTGCTGTTTTTAGCTTGGCAAATTCCTGACGGAGTTCAGAACGTTCAGCAGTCACATCATCCCCTGCTTTGAGCTTGTTGATGAAGGCTGTCAGTTTCGGAGCCAGCTCAACAGACTCTTCTAATTTCACCACACGGCTGTCCATGTTCTGGTTAATCATGTGCTTACCGAGTTCACGGAAGGCACGAGATGTCTCGCTATCCTTAAAGGTACCTGTTTCTGCAAAGTTAAAGGCAACATCATTGACAGATTTGGCTTGACTTTCTGAACCCCAGACTTTCCAGGTGTACTCAGCTGCATTGAAGAGAGCAATCTTAGATGGTTCAGACTGCTGCATCGGATTGAGCATGATGCCGGCAATTAGACTAGGGTCAATAGATGGGTGCAAAAATTTCTCGCCACCGCCCAAAATCAAGTGTTGCTTGGAGTTATCTGTTGTCGGCCAGTTAATCCAAAGTTGCACAGGACGATAAGCACTACCCCCAGCCTCCAGATTGGTCTTGAGGTTGTTCAGGAAGGCGCTAGACACTTCACCCCAGATACGACCACCTGTCAACGTCAGAGCACTGGTCTCAGGCAGATTGGCATTGAGAGAGCGAAGCTCTGCTTCACGACCATTACCCCAATACTCATGAGGAACAAAGACCATCTCCTTACGAAGACCGTTATAGGTTGCTTGTTTCTCGGTCAGCCAATCTGTCAAGTCACGCATGAGGCGATTGTAACTGTCATAACCACCTGCTGGTCGTGGCGCATCGTCTGCTAAAATGCCAAACTCACGCACTCCAACATCCATGAGCTGGGTAAACTTAGACTTGATAACCGTCAAATCTTCTTGATAAACGCTATCATTATCAAAGCGAACACGGTTATGCATGAATGGGTGCAAGGTCCACACATAGCGGGTCTTGCTTTGGTTACCAGCACGAGCCAGTTCTTTAATCTCAGCTAATTTTTCCTCAGGGTAGAGTTCGCGCCAACGACTGTTATGGTAAGGGTCATCCTTAGGTGCAAAGAAGTATTGGGTCAGCTTGAGGTCGCCACCGTAGCGCATCAGTTCGGCACGGTCAGCATTTGACCATGGATTACCGTAATAACCCTCGATGAAGCCACGGTTCTTGATATCTGCATAATCCTGAACCGTTACATAGCGGAGCACAGGCTTCTCACTATCCTTGAGCATGTGCTTGAGGGTTGTCAGACCATGGAAGACCGCATCGGTGTCCTTACCAACAACGGAGATACTATTGCCCTTGATCACCAGACTGTGGGCGTCAATCTTGTTGTAAAGCTCTGGGGAAATAGCAGAGCCTGCCTGATGGCGACTTGCTGCAGTTTCCTGACCATGAATGCCCAAGAAGATGTTGGTGGCACTGTCCACCGCTGCTTGGCTGGTGCTGTAAGAGATGTTATTGGCTTGCAAGGTCTCTTTGAGACGGTTGCGGGTGTAAATGTCAACGCCACTGCCAATGACCAGATTAACAGCGCCATCAAGACGCATTAAGCCATCACCATAAGTCACCTGTTGCGGCGTTGGGAAGACCGTATAGGTCTTGGTCAGGTAAGCAGGATCTGTCAAGGCTGCTGTCACATCCACTGTTGTCGGTGCTGTCCAGCTATCTGGCAATTCTTCTGTCCCATCTGTCACAACCTCACTCACTTGACTCGGCAAGATGGTGAAGGACTTGGTCACGATTCCCTCATAGCGCCCTAGACCTGTCACAGTCACCGTACCTTGCGTTTGGCGATTAGCCTGACCGATATTATCGGCGTAAGTCAGGCGATAATCGGTGTTTTCCACCAGAACCTGACCAGCTACTGTCACCACTGCTTGAGGGGTCAAGACTTGTCCAGTATGGGTGACGGACTGATGAGACAAGCTCACATGACCATCTGTTAAGGCAATCTTAGCTTCTGGGTCAGTCACTTCTCTCACACGGAATTCACTGACTGCCATAAAGCGATTTGGACGGTCTCCAAGCGTATTAACAGCTTGAAGCTTAACGTAACGTGCTTGTTTTGGTGCAAAGCTAACTTCTTGCCAGTCGTTGGTATTGCTAAATGTGCCAGTCGCAACACTTTCCCATGTTTGGTTGTCTGTACTTACATAAACTTCATAGTTGCTAACCTTACCATTTGAAGCACCATCTTGACGTTGCAAGTAAGCCAGACCGTCCAGATGTCTGATTTTTCCAGTATCTCCGACTAACCAAAGATTGGAAATGTCTGTTCCAGCACCCCACGCTGAATGCCAATGCGTGCTAAAGTCAAAGTCATTGGCATTAGTGACTGCTTCGGATGCCCGGTTTTCAACAGATCCAGCTGTCAGAGTGACCTCACTACGAGGCACATAGCGCTTATCCTCAGGTGTCCGTGGGCTTTCTGGAATCAAATGCACCGTATAAACAGCTGAGCGCGTCTTATCTTCTGACTCGGTAAAAATTCTAAGTTCTGTTTCACTAATGGGCAGAACCGTCACTGCTGGGTTATTGCTAGTATGACGGGCAAAGAAATCCCCAGTATCCGGTAAACGCATCTCTGTTCGGATACGATTACCTGTATGAACTTGATCCCCTAAATGAATTTCATTGATACTAGCATCACTGTGAAGATTAAATTGTTCAAGAGCTGTGTAAATTTCCAACTCTGCGATACCCACTGAAGACTTGCGACTTCCAATAGTCTCATCGGCGTTTTCAACAGTTATCTTAAATTCTACTGCTGGGACTGGTCGTTCCAATCGATAAGTAATCTTAGTTAAACCGTTAACTGTTTCTGGTGATGTTGCTGTTGCAGCAATCGCTTGAACTTCCTCTCCCACACCACGGCTCCAAGCAAAATTAACCGTTTTAGGTGGACGAAGAGAGGTTCTATCGCGATGATAGTAGGCCACTACTTCTGAGATATTTTGTGCTGTGTCATAAACAAATGTCAAGGTAGCGGTCTTCTGACCAGCTTGAGCAGCTGCATAGTTTGACCAGATGGTTGGGTTAGGACCACCATTCATATTCGCTGATACAGTCAACTGGCGATCACGAATAGCTTCCAAGGTATCTGAACCGTTAATATCTTGGGTCAAGCTAGCAGCTACGGGAGCAACATTTTGATCAATTGTTATCGTTTTAGTGCCTACACGAACACTAGCATAGACCCGTCGCTCTTCTCCGAGTACATTAGCCAGTCCTTCGACATAGACGATACCTTCTTGATTAAATTGTTCCTCCTCTGGAAGATGCCAAGTTACTGGGAAAGTAGATGATAATAGGCTACCATCTGCTAAGTAAGCTTGAACAGCATCCGGTAACTGTGGAACACCGCCCAGCTCAACAGCTGTGCTAACATTTTTCATGACAGCAACTTGATCAATGATGGAGACAATAACTTCTACAACAGATGGCAGTCCCTCTACTTGACCAACAGCAGTAAAATTACGACCGCTAGACAGTTTCTCTGCAATATCTGACGAATTAAAGGTTAAATGCTTCTCTACTTCTCGACCATCTTGATAGCGCACCATTGCCTTATCTGGTAAGGTTAACGCTGCCCCTTTCTTGATATAGATGGTCTTAGACAATTTATAGCTGTCTACATTCTCAGATGCCTGATGTTCTTTAGCAGTAACATGGAACGTCTGGGTGCTAGAGGTCAGACCATCTGCACTAGCTGTGACACGAACATCACCTGTCTTACCAGTCATCTTCAAGATAGCAACTACCTTACCACCGAAGGCTTGACGGTTATCATCTTGGTAGGACTGGTGATCAACAGGATTTCCGTTATCCATCGCAACCAACTCAGCAGGTCCTTCAACAGTCACTGTGACACGGTTAGTAGCATTAACAACAAGATTACCAGAAGCGTCTTTAACATCAATTTCTACATAGGCTAAATCATGGCTATCTACGCGTTCATCTTTCTTGGTGATTTGGCTAGTAAGCTGAGTCGCTGCCGTAAAGGTCTTAACCTCTTTGTTACCAATAGTTCGAGTTATTTCTCTATTTTGACTGTCATAGGCGATCGCTTTGATGGTTCCTGGACGATAGGCTACCTGCCAAGTCAAATAAAGGTTTCGATGTTCCTCGCGTTGCTTATCTGCCCCTTTATAAATCTTATAAGTGTAGCCCGCAGCTGTCCGTTCGGTCGTCAATTCCTTGGTGCCAAGATCGGTTTCCCGACCATCTGGATCAATGTGAATTAGTTTAACCTTATCTGCATTGGAGTAAACGACTACCTCAACATTATTATTGGCATCTTTCTTAACGACAGATTCTTCCCAAGCTGGCAAGACATGCAATGTCGTGTCCCCTTTTTGCCATTGGCTACGGTAGAAATAGTAAGAGTCTTTCGGCAGACCAGCCGTATCAACGATACCAAAGTAAGAACTCTTAGGTGCTCCCCAAGCACCGACAGAACCTGAAGATACAGCATTCCACGGTGTTGGTTCACCAAGATAGTCAAAGCCTGTCCAGACAAACTCCCCTGCGACAAAGTCTCGTTTAATGGTATCATACCAAGCCTCACTGGCGACATGTCCCCATCCAACCTTACTTTGATCATATGAAGTCAACTGACGATCCGATCGACGCTCATTGCCTTTGATATTATAAACACCACGGCTGTTAATAGCCGAAGCTGTCTCAGAACCGTAAATAATCCAGTCTGGATGGTCACGATGACCTTGGTCATACTGAGCACCATTAGCATAGTTATAGCCAACAATGCCTTTTGTTCCTGACTTATTAGTCAAGGCATTAGCCATCGCAATAGATGTCTGGTTAAGGTTTTTGAGCTTATTATCTCCCAATGTGGCTGGACGGGTTGGATCTATTTCTTCTACCCAGCTAAAGAGTTTAGCAATCACCTGTGGATAATTAGAGGTGTTGGCAGAAAAGCCCTCCATGACCTCATTACCCGTTGACCACATGATGATGGATGGGTCGTTAATCCCGCTTTTGACCATTTGCTTGATGTGGTACTCTGCCCAAGTTTGTTCAGGAGAGGTCACACCATTTAAGTTTCTTACGCTAGTACCAATCTGACGATTGAAGAAACGAGCATAGTCGTTTGTGTTCCCATTTTTAGCATGTTCCCACGTATCAAATGCTTCATCAATCAAGAGCATTCCCTTGCGGTTAGCGATGTCTTTCATAGCACGAGAAGCAGGGTTGTGGGTCACACGAACCGCATTAACGCCCATATCCTTGAGAATAGTGAACTGGCGTTCGATGGCATCGTAATAAGCACGCGCCCCTAGACCACCCTGGTCATGGTGCATGGATACCCCTTGCAATTTCAGGTTTTGCCCATTGAGTTTGAAGCCCGTATCCTTATCAAAAGCGGTATAACGGAAACCTGTCTCTTGATCCCTTGACTGAATCACCTGACCGTCCTTTAACACCTCCGTCCGAAGCACATAGAGATGAGGATTGTCGACCGACCAGAGTTTTGGCTTAATGACCGTTAGGCTATTGTCAATAGCCGAGCGAGCGCCTGCTGCTACCGCTTGAGGAGATGTCGTTTGGGTTTCCGCAACTGTCGTGCCTAGTGACCCATCACCCTGACGCTCGAACAAGGTATGCTTAACGCTAATCTGAGCAGTCTCATTGCCTTGGTTAATAACACTAGTGCCAATAGTGACGCGACTACCGCTAGCTTGGTCATGTGTTGTTTCCAAATCAGGTGTCCGAACCACCACCCCATACTCCGCCAAATGGACTGACGGAGCAAATTCCAAATGCACAGACCGGTAAATCCCTGAACCTGAATACCAACGAGAACTTGGGATTGGGTTGGTCACTTTGACTGCCAGAACATTTTCCTCATCTTTTTTCAAATGTTCCGTCAAATCAAAACTAAATGGGCTATAGCCGTAAGTGTGTGTTCCTAAGGACGTGCCGTTGATGAAAACTTCCGTCTCCATATAAGCCCCGTCAAATTGCAGGTTAACACGACCCTTAGCCGCCTCTTCTCCAATGGTAAAGGACTTGCGGTACCAGCCGATACCGCCAGGCTTGTAGCCACTTTCAGCCTCACCAGATGGGGTGTAGTCCTGGGTTAAGCTAAAATCATGTGGCAAATCTAGCTTTTTCCAGCTCGAATCGTCAAAGCTCTTGCTAGAAGCTGCTGCACTATCTCCCAGATTGAATTTCCAATCCTTATCAAAATTCACCACTTTATCCGTGTCGTTGTAATGATTGACCTTATGCCATTCCTCAGGTGATTCTGTCTGGGTAATCGTTTCGGATGGCTTGTCGCTAGATGGTTCAGCAGAGCGAGTGGCCACATTAGCAACAGCAGGGCTTGAGGAAACTGTAACACGAGACAAGTCCTCAGCAGGTGCTTCTGAAGTCACTTTTTCTGCATCTGACGAGCTCGACAAGCCTTGTTCTGCTACTTCGGACGCTTTACCTTCCTCGACAAGCGGTTTAACAGGCGCTTCATTTGCTACAGATTGTTCGTCTTCTTGCTTATCCGTCTGACCAGCGACTGGTGAAACAGGTGTTTCCGCTAAAACTGTTTCTTGTGGCAACACCCCAGACAAAAATAGACCAACCACAACAGAGCCAACACCCAGGCTCGTCTTACGGATGGAATAATGATAAAGCCGATTCAGATAATCTTTTCTATCTCGTTTCATACGTGATAGCAACCTCCTTTGATAAAATAATTTGTTTAAAAACACGACGTGAGTCGCAAACGTTTACAAATACAATATTAACAAAAACTAATTTCAAAATCAAGCGTTTACACAAAAAATAATAAAATCTTATCATGATAAAAGGAGGATGTTTTCCTGTAAATGCCCCTAGCTAACACTCTCAAAAATCAATCCTTATCTTTTCAATCCGCTCTAAACTTATCCACGTCTATAATGACAACACCTAAAAAAGACCAAGATTCCAGATGGATTTGAACCGCACCCCAAAAGTTAGACAGATAATCTAACGAATGGGGTGCTTTTTTATGAAATTGAGCTACGAAGATAAATTAAATCTCTATGAGCTAAGAAATAAAGGGCTGACGTGGTCCCAACT
>NZ_JBGTZC010000051.1:0-9931 GCF_041807725.1 Streptococcus sp. E17BB | reverse complement strand
GGGTGCAATGAGAACGCCAATGGTTTACTGAGGGAATATTTCTCCAAGAAAACCGATTTGGCTGCTATTTCTGATGGACAATTGGCGAAAGTCTTATTTGACATCAATAACCGACCACGAAAATGCTTGGCTTACAGAACAGCTTTTGAAGCACTATTGAAGGAATTGTGATAAGTGTTGCACTTATTCTTGCAATTTATCTTTTAGTAAAAACTAATCACGTCTCCACTATCAAAGTCAGTTCCCTTCACGGTGAGGACGATATCGCCTTCTTGGAGGGTCTTATCCATCGAATGCCCATAAATCCGCAAAACCGGAAGCCATAGGACCGCAATGAGAACAGCGGTAGAGGCAACAGCCATTAGAATATATAAGGTATTTCTCACGATTGCCCAAAATCGCTTACGATAGGTTAATCTATCCAGTTCTGTTGATAGCGATTGAGTTGTTAACTTTACATCAGACATCCGCTTGATCACCTCTCTCTTAAGCTTGAGCCTGAGCTTGCGATTGAATGCTTAGCAGGTAATCATCGGCAGCCTTTTGAGCTGCTTCAAAGACCTCATTCAGAGCCAAAGCTGCCTCAGCAATAGAGCCAGCCTTTTCCAATCGTATCTTTTTTTCATTAAGAGCTTCTTCCAGTGCTAGGATTTTTTGCTCTTGTTCTTCAATGACTTGCTGCTGATGCAACATCATTTTAAGTAATTGTTCACGCTTTAATTTGCGTAACTGGTTCTGTTCCATAACTGTCTCTCTATGCTTGAAGTAGCTGTATGTTATCTGATTGTATTATAGGGTATAAACTTTTGTCAAGTTTTTATACTTTATTTTTCCACTCCCTATACGCCTCAATGTCCTTATGGACTTGTTTCCAGACGGTGGCGATAACGAGAGCATCATCCATCTGACCGAGGAAGGGAATCCAGTCAGGAACGATATCAAGCGGTGATAGGAAGTAAATCAAAGCGCTGACGATAGCGATGATAGACTTGATTGGAACAGTTTTGTACTCACCTTTCCAGTAACTTCTTACCATGCTAATCAAAATCGGAATCGATTTGATTTCCTGACTGACAAAAGGAATCCACTTGATTTTCTTCTCCAATTTCTCCAAAAACGGTTCCATTTTGACGTCATCTTTGAGCAAATCTTCTGCCTTTTTGTAGCGATTTTGCAGTTGCTCAATTGCTTGAGTTTTTGTCATTTTTGTTTTCATAATAATCTCCTTGAGTAATTATAATAAATCGACAAGTTAGAACAACGTCTGTTCTTCCAAGCTAAATCGGACATTCTCCTCAATCCACTTGCGGCGAGGTTCGACCTTGTCGCCCATGAGGGTGGAGACGCGGCGCTCAGCACGCGCTAGGTCATCAATGGTCACCTGAATGAGGGTGCGAGTCTCAGGGTTCATAGTAGTCTCCCAGAGCTGGTCGGCGTTCATTTCACCCAGTCCCTTGTAGCGTTGGAGAAGAGCGCCTTTTCCGAACTCTTTTCGCAAGTCCTCTAGCTCACCGTCCGTCCAAGCATAGGCGATTTTTTCGGTTTTTCCTTTGCCTTTGCTCATCTTATAGAGCGGTGGCAGCGCGATGTAGATATGCCCCGCCTCGACCAGCGGCCGCATGTAGCGGTAGAAAAAGGTTAAGAGTAGGGTCTGAATATGGGCACCATCTGTATCCGCATCGGTCATGATGATAATCTTGTCGTAGTTGATGTCAGCGATATTGAAATCCGCCCCAACACCCGCTCCAATGGTGTAAATCATGGTATTGATTTCCTCGTTTTTGAGAATATCGCTCATCTTGGACTTTTCAGTATTGATAACCTTGCCTCGTAGGGGTAAGATTGCTTGAAACTTGCGGTCACGGCCTTGCTTAGCAGAACCGCCCGCTGAATCTCCCTCGACTAGATAGAGCTCATTTTTCTGGGCATTTTTAGACTGGGCTGGGGTCAACTTACCAGATAGCAACCCCTTGTCTTTCTTGTTTTTCTTGCCACTTCTGGCATCATCACGCGCCTTTCTGGCCGCTTCTCTAGCATCTCTAGCACGAATGGCCTTGCGGATGAGGTTGCTGGCCGTTTCGCCATTTTCCATGAGGAAAAAGGTCAATTTCTCGCTGACAATGCTATCGACAATAGGACGAGCAAGGGGGCTGCCCAGCTTATCCTTGGTCTGCCCTTCAAACTGGAGATGGGCTTCGGGAACAAGGATGGATAGGACAGCTGACAAGCCCTCACGGTAGTCAGACCCCTCTAAGTTCTTGTCCTTTTCCTTCAGAAGTCCTGTTTTTCTTGCATAGTCATTGAGGCTCTTGGTAATGGCGGTCTTAAACCCTGTCTCGTGCGTACCGCCATCTTTGGTGCGGACGTTGTTAACAAATGAGAGGATATTGTCAGAAAAGCCATCGTTGTACTGCATGGCGATGTCCACCTGAAACTCCTGCTCTTCTCCTGTAAAGGCGATAATGGGGGTCAAGATTTCCTTGTCTTCATTGAGATAGGCGACAAAATCCTGCACCCCATTCTCATAGTGGAAGCTAGCTTCTTCTCCAGACCGCTGATCCAGCAAGGTCATGGTGACGTTTTTGAGGAGAAAGGCAGACTCTTTTAGACGCTCTGCGATTGTCCCATACTTAAACTCAACCGTGGAAAAAATCCGTGGGTCAGGCAGGAAACGAACGGTCGTACCAGACTTGGACTTAGGAGCGGTACCGACTTTTTCAAGCGTGGTTACGGGCTTGCCGCCGTCCTCAAAGCGCTGGCGATAGACGCTCCCCTCACGGGTAATCTCCACCTCCAACCAGCTAGAGAGGGCGTTGACGACAGATGAGCCAACCCCGTGGAGACCACCAGAGGTCTTGTAACCTCCCTGACCGAACTTGCCCCCTGCGTGGAGGACGGTAAAGATAACCTCAACCGTCGGAATCCCCATGGCGTGAACACCCACAGGCATGCCCCGCCCACTGTCTGCTACTGTCACTGAGCCATCGGTATTTAAGGTCACACTGATCTTGTCCCCAAAACCTGACAAGGCCTCATCGACCGCATTGTCCACAATCTCCCAGACCAGATGGTGCAGCCCCACGCCATCGGTGGAGCCGATGTACATGCCCGGCCGCTTTCTGACTGCATCTAGTCCTTCCAAAACCTGAATGGCGTCATCATTATAGTTTGTTACGTTTATTTCTTTCTTAGGCATCTATGACCTCCAAATTTGTCATCTCTCTATTTTACCGATTTTTGAGACAAATGGCAAAGCAAAGTTGCTTTTTCTCTCATTTTAACGTTCATTTAGTTTGTTTGTCAAAGTTTTATGGTATAATAGCGCTATGAATAGTTTTATTTTTGGCATCATTGCCTACCTGCTAGGCTCCATCCCAACAGGCCTCTGGATTGGCAAACAATTTTACAACATAAACCTGCGAGAACACGGTTCTGGCAATACTGGGACCACCAATACCTTTCGTATTTTAGGGAAAAAAGCTGGTATCATCACACTACTTGTCGATGTTCTAAAAGGAACAGTAGCAACACTTTTACCCATCTGGTTTGGCATTGACGGCGACTTGGCTCTCCTGATTGGCTTCTTTGCCGTGTTAGGACATACCTTTCCCATCTTTTCCCAGTTCAAAGGCGGTAAAGCAGTTGCCACATCTGCAGGTGTCCTGTTAGGTTTTGCCCCTGCTTTCCTGATTTTTTTGCTGGTGATTTTCTTACTGACACTCTACCTTTTCAGCATAATTTCCCTAGCCAGTGTGACAGCTGCTAGTGTCGCTATCATCGGCGTGCTGACTTTTCCTGCAATGGGCTTTCTCATCAGCGATTACAGTCTGATTTTTACAGGCTTAATCATCACCATTGCCAGCCTTATCATTATTCGTCACAGAGACAACATGGGACGTATCAAGAACAAGACTGAGAACCTCGTCCCTTGGGGGCTTAATCTCAGCAAGCAAACCAAGAGAAATTAAAACAAATGTTAAGCCCCTAAAGGGGCTTAACATTTGTTTTAATTAACGTAAAAGGCAAAGCAATTAGATCTGCCTTTTTTCCTATATCGGTGAAAAGATTAGTTCTTCACATCTTCGGTAGCTAAATCTTCACCAAACCATTTTTTTGAAATCTCTTGGAATTTGCCATCTTCATAAAGCTTTTTGAAGGCTTTATTGATGTTTTCAACCAATGTTTTGTCGGATTTTCGTGCACCGACAGCAAAGTTCTGCCCTTGAAACTCTTTAGAAATGTCGATCACATTATAATGTTCAAGCTCGCCTTCTTCTGTTAGGTAGTAGTTGGCATAGATGTTATCGACCAGCAAACCATCAATCCGATTACTCTTTAAATCGATGAAGGCTTGCGTAAATGTTTCATACTGGGTCGCATCATTATCTTTGACAATATCTTTCAAAATAGCTGGGTTACTTAGGAAGGTGTCGTAACTAGATGAGCCAGACTGTGCTCCCAAAGTCTTATAAGCCATATCAGCAGCTGAAGTAATCTCTGATGACTTTTTGGTGATAATGACGTCAGAAGTCGGCAGGTACGGGTCTGTAAACAAGACTTTTTCAGCGCGCTCCTCAGTTAAAGAGTAACCGTTCCAAATCAGGTCAATCTTACCGTTGTTCAGCTCAGTTTCTTTCAAGTCCCAGTTGATGGGTTGCCACTTGATAGCAATCCCGTACTGATCAAAGACGGCAGTCGCTAAGTCGATATCAAAACCAACATAGTCACCTGACTTGTCCTTGAAGCCCATTGGGACAAATGTCTCGTCAAAACCGATGGTAATAGACTTTTCAGACTCATAGGTCGTCCATTTGTCAGCTGATGTCTCTGTCTTACTGCCACAAGCAGCCAAGGTCAAGCTCGTTACAAGTGCTAAAGCACCCAGATAAAACTTCTTCATAATATTTTCCTCTTCTTTTGTTCAATAGCAGAGCTGGCAAGCGCCTAACTCGGATTTATTTTCAGAATTTGATCTGAAATATGTTCTGCAAAGGCCATGTCGTGGGTGACCACAATTTGGGTCATGCCACGGTCACGATTAGCGATAATCATTTTCTCAACTTCTTGTCGGAGATGGGGATCAAGCGCTGATGTCGGCTCGTCGTAGCCGATGATTTTTGGATCAATCATCATGGCCCGCGCGAGGGCGACCCTCTGCTTCTGACCGCCAGAGAGGGAGTGGGGATAGGCCTGTTGGTGTTCAGCCAGGCCTAGCTGTAGTAACAAGTCACGAGCTTTCTGCTCTGCAATTTCCTTAGACAATCCCAAGGTTTTAATCGGCGATAAAGTCAGATTCTCCAAAACTGATAGGTGAGGAAAAAGTTGAAAATCTTGAAACACAAAACCGAGGAGATTAGCTGTCTCCAAGTGGTCGATGGGAACAACTTGACCGTTATAGATAATCTCACCTGAATCAAGGCTCTCAAGCCCAGCCAACATGCGAAGCAGGGTCGTTTTCCCACCGCCAGATGGACCAACCAAAGACAAAACTTTGCCTTCTTGAACCGTCAGGTTAAACTGGTCGAAAATGACCTTGTCCCCAAAGGTCTTGCTGATATTTTTTAACTCTAACATAAGACCCTCCTCCTACTGGTAATAGTCAAATTTTTGCTCAACTTTTTTAGATAAAATGGTCACAACTCCGATGAGAAGCAGGTAAATGCCCCCGGCGATAAACATAGGAATCAAACTGGCATCACGGTTTGCGGCTGTTTTAGAAGCCAAGAGCAAATCGCCGACCCCAAGCACGTAGACTAAGGAAGAATCCTTAACCAAGTTGATCACTTCATTGAAAATGCTAGGCAGAACAATCTTGACCACCTGCGGTAAAACAATATGGACAATAGTCTGAACAGGGGTCAAGCCCAGAACCTTGGCAGCTTCATACTGCCCCTTCGGAATAGCGGCAATTCCCCCACGGAAAATCTCAGCAAAATAGGCTACATAGTTCATGGTAAAGGCAATGATGGCTGCTGGCATCCGATCAAAAGTTATCCCAACGCTCGGCAAAACATAATAGAAGAAAATCAACTGCAAGAGCAAGGGTGTGCCCCGCATAATCCAGATGTAGATATTGAACAGCCAGTTAATAATCTTAATGTTTGAACGCATCAAAAAGGCAACCAAAGCGCCTAGCGGAATAGATAGGGCAATGACAATGAAAAAAACCTGTAAGGAAACCAAGGCGCCCTGTAATAAACTAGGTAAAATGTCTAATAGGTAAGCCATACGCCCTCCTAAATGTAATATTGAAAATAATTATATCAGATTTTCCTGTTTTAGCAAGACTTTCAGGCTTATTTTTAATAAAAATTCGGGAATATCGACAATCATAACATCACCTAAGTTATGGAGAAAGCCCCCCCCCTTTTTTTGACTTACTAGAAGGTAAAAACAGAGAGAGTTATGTTTTTCACTCCCTCTGTTTATGGCTTACCTAGTCAATGACCAGCATCGACTTGATGCTCTTACGATCAGCCATATCTCGGTAAGCTTGGTTAATATCATCTAGACGATAACTTGTGGTGAACACTTTTCCAGGGTTGATGTCTCCATCTAATACAGCCTTTAGCAACACCTGTTTATTGTAGGTGGTCACACTGGCTGATCCACCGGCAACCGAAATATTGCGGGCAAAGGTAGATCCCAACTTGTGTTTGTCATAGTGCGGTACACCAACGAAACCAACGCGACCTCCATTACGAAGTACCCCCAGTGCTTGATCAATCGCAGCCTCTGTTTCGACACATTCAAGAGCGGCATCCGCACCGCCACCTAGTAGCTCACGCACTCGTTTAACACCTTCTTCGCCACGTTCAGCGACAATTGCAGTCGCCCCAAGCTCCAGAGCTAATTGCTGGCGGTCGGCATGTCGACTCATGAGAATAATTTGAGAAGCTCCCATCATCTTGGCTGCAATGACAGCACACTGACCAACAGCACCATCTCCAATCACGACAACCTTGTCTCCTCGTTCGACCTGAGCACAGTGAGCAGCATGATAACCTGTCGGCATTACATCAGCAAGTGTCAAGAGGGATTTTATCATGCCTTCTGAATAATCGGATGGTTGTCCAGGGACTTTAACTAAAGCCCAATTTCCATAATGGAAACGGATGTATTCGGACTGATAGCCACCTCCCCTGTTTGTCGCCCCGGGATGATTATCGCAAGTTCCATCAAAACCTGCACGGCAAGCGCCACAAGTGCCGCAACCATGTGTAAAGGGAACGATGACAAAATCACCCGGCTGAACCGTCGTAATGGCAGATCCAACCTCTTCAACAATTCCTAAAGCTTCATGACCACTGTTTGGTGAATGGGCCGCCTTATCATCGCCATGTGAATAAGACCAGAGGTCCGATCCACAAACACAGGCACGCACCACCTTGATAATGATATCATCATCTGCTTGCAAGGTCGGTTTTGCCACCTCTTCAATAATCATCTGTCCTGCTTGTTCAAAAATAGCTGTTTTCATTCATTATGACCAAGAGCGTAAGAACAATTTCGACTCTTACCTCTAATCCTTTCCTCTATAATAGACTAAAATACTTGTAATATTAACGCGATATTAAAGAGCACCAACGACCTGATGTGCCACATATAATTTATCTAAATAAGTGACATCGTCATCTGTCAAATTAACCTCAAAAGCACCCATAAAATCGTCCAAATAGGCTTCTTTGGTCACGCCTAAAATTGGTGAATGCATCCCTTTTTTCCAGAGTCAGGCTAAGACAATCTGTGAACGCGAGACCTGATAGAGCTCAGATAATTCGGCTACACGTGCTACGATCAAACGATCCTGCTCCTCTGTCCTATCATACTTAGATTTTGCTTTCATATCCGTCGCACTACGGGCTGTATTTGCTGCCCAGTCTCTGACAATCCGTCCTGCTGCTAATGGACTGTACGGTGCCAGACCTACTCCATAATCTTGACAGAATGGAATCATCTCCCGCTCATCTTCACGATACAGCATATTGTAATGGTTTTGCATGACTGAAAAGGGTGTCCAGCCATTCTTTTCAGCCACATATTGTGACTTCTGGAATTGCCAAGTATACATATCTGAAGCACCGAGATAGTGGACTTTTCCACTTCTGACCAAATCGTTCAAAGCAGACATAGTTTCTTCAATCGGTGTATGATAATCCCAGCGATGAATGTAGAGAATATCAATGTAATCAGTCCCTAAACGTTTTAGGCTCTGTTCTACCTGATGGAAGATCGCTTTACGAGACAAGCCATGTTGATTGGGTTTTACTTCTCCGTTTGGCAAATCACTAAAGAAACATTTTGTCGCAATCACAACTTCTTCACGTTTGGCAAAATCTTTTAGAGCCCGCCCCAGAATCTCTTCGCTGGTTCCAGCAGCGTAGGTATTGGCCGTATCAAAAAAGCTAATACCTAAATCCAGTGCCTTTTTGATAATGACTCTACTCTTTTCTTCATCTAATAACCAGCCTGAATGAATTCCCATATTGGCATCTCCAAAACTCATGCAACCCAAACAAATTTTTGACACCTCAAGTCCAGTATTTCCCAGTTTTGTGTATTCCACATTCTTTCTCCTTTAGTTCTTCCAGATTTCCTTTGCCCGATTAAAAGCTGACCAGACCTTTGGCCAGCCAACATAAAAGGCGAGGTGTGTAATGATTTCAGAAATTTCTTCCTGCGTCACCCCATTCTTCTTGGCTAGGTTTAGATGATGATCTAATTGTTCCAAACTTCCACTACTAATAAGGGCAGATACGGTGACGATTGAACGAAGTTTAGGAGCAAGTGCATCCTCCCTGGACCAGACTTGTCCAAACAAGACATCGTCATTTAAGGAAGCAAATGTTGGTGCAAATTCCCCCAATATCTCCCGTCCTGCTGTTTGTTTTTCCATCTTTATTCCTCCTTTTAAAAATGAGCTTCCTCGTATTGCTCATCTGTCACTGCTTCATAAAATTCACCAGCTCCCGAAGTTATGGCAATGTGCGCAAACCATGAATTTTTGCTTGCTCCGTGCCAGTGCTTAATCCCTTTATTGGTCATGACCACGTCTCCTGCTTTAAGGTGGCGAGCTATTCTCCCAGCCTCCTGATAAATTCCTTCGCCACCTATTACTAATAAAATTTGGTAACCATCCAGATGAACATGCCAATTGTTTCGACAACCCGGTTCAAAAGTTACATTGCCAACAAAAACTGACTGATCCGGAGATTGTGCTAAGGTCGCTAGATAGGATTGACCAGTGAAAAATCTTCCATAAGGATTCTCTGTACCTAACTCAAATAACGGTGAAGCGTATAATTCTTCATGTTGTACCATATTTCCCTCCTATTCATCAAATAAACTTCGTTCAACTGGAAGAATCGCCTGTTTGTAATTTTCAATCTTATATTTGAGACGATCGCGCGCTTGTGTTAATTCGTTTATACGATTGTCCAAGGCTTCTAGTTGCTCACTCAGCAATTCGATACGAGCAGGAACCGTCTGATCACCTTGCCCCAATAATTGGATATATTCAATCAGCGGCTCAACGCCAATGCCAGCACTGCGATAACAGCGGACAAATTCCAATAGCTGAATATCTAACTCCGTAAAATCGCGTACACCTGCCTTATTTCTTGTGACAGCCGGCATTAAACCTATCCGTTCATAATAACGAATCGTGTCTGCTGAAATACCAGTCTTCTCACTGACCTTTTTAATATTCATTGCATCGCCTCCTCTCAAGCACTTGTATTATACATCTTTGAGTTAACCCCAAGTCAAGGGATTTTTTGTTTTTCGATTAACCAGTTTTGGAAATAAAAAACTCTCCCTACCGCCAGTGAACCGCACCCCAAAAGTTAGACAGATAATCTAACGAATGGGGTGCTTTTTTATGAAATTGAGCTACGAAGATAAATTAAATCTCTATGAGCTAAGAAATAAA
>NZ_JBGTZC010000050.1:0-11271 GCF_041807725.1 Streptococcus sp. E17BB | reverse complement strand
GCGATTATATTTTTTACTACAATAACAAACGAATCAAAACAAAATTAAAAGGACTTAGTCCTGTGCAATACAGAATTAAATCCTTTCAATAATATTTCTTGTCCAACTTTTGGGGGTCAGTACATATTGATTAGCAGGGCTGTTCTAGCACACATTGCCCTATCTCAGGACAGTTTTTATGAGAATTCTCTCACAAGTCTTTCTATTTTTCTAAAAATCTGTTATAATAAGGCTATAAAACGTTTTCAGAGGTGCGCGATGACTGATATTGATTACAGCCAAGTAACGGGGATGATTCATTCGACAGAGAGTTTTGGAACAGTTGATGGACCTGGTGTTCGTTTCATCGTCTTTATGCAGGGGTGCAAGATGCGCTGCCAGTATTGCCATAATCCCGATACTTGGGAAATGGAAACCAACAACTCTCGTGAGCGAACAGTTGCTGATGTGTTAAAAGAAGCTTTACGTTATCGTGGTTTTTGGGGCAAGGAAGGTGGGATAACGGTCTCTGGTGGTGAAGCCTTGCTTCAGATTGAGTTCGTGACAGCCCTCTTTACAGAAGCTAAAAAATTAGGCATCCACTGTACACTGGATACTTGTGCTCTGCCATTTCGCGATAAACCAGAGTACCATGCCATCTTTGACAAACTTCTCGCCGTTACCGATTTGGTGTTACTAGATATCAAAGCCATTGAAAATGAGCGGCATAAACTAGTCACTAGTCAGTCCAACCGCAATATCATTGCTTGTGCCAAATACCTCTCTGAAAAAGGGGTTCCCGTCTGGATTCGCCACGTGCTAGTGCCTGGCTTAACCGATATTGATGAGGATTTGATTGCATTGGGAAAGTTTGTTGAAACTCTCTCAAATGTTAACCGTTTTGAGGTTCTCCCCTACCATACCATGGGTGAGTTTAAGTGGCGACAGCTTGGTATTCCTTATCCGCTGGCGGGAGTTAAACCTCCAACCAAGGAACGAGTGCAAAATGCTAAAAACTTGATGAAGACAGAAAGTTATCAAGATTACATGAAACGGGTTCAGAGCTGATACCCTCACTAAAGCTCAGCTCTTGTCTATTAGTCGGTGAGCTTTAGAGCTGATTTGACTTAAAGTAAAAACCTACCTTCGCTAGCTTTTCAACTAGTGGGTTAGGTTTTTTGTGTCTTAACTATTTCTTCGCTGTTAAAATCGTCAATGTTTCCAACAGGTTTTCGGCATGGACTTCAATGCTATCGCCTGTGGCTTTGATTTTGACTTCAACAATGCCTTCGCTGGCTTTTTTACCAACGGTGACACGAATCGGCAGTCCGATGAGGTCACTGTCAGAGAACTTAGAGCCGACACGTTCGTTTCGGTCGTCTGTCAAGACCTCATAGCCTGCCATTTGCAGGTTCTTTTCGATTTGAGTTGTGAGATGTTGAGAAGCCTCGTCTTTGACATTGACGGTAATCAAGTGAACATCGTAAGGTGCAAGCTCTTCTGGGAAGTTGATGCCCCAAGCGTAGCGGTAGTCACCTTTTGGTGTTTTGTTGACAAATAGCCGAGCGTGTTGTTCAATAACAGCTGATAAGAGACGGCTTACACCGATACCGTAGGATCCCATCACCATCTCGACTGCTTTGCCATTTTCATCCAAAACCTCAGCGCCCATGCTAGCTGAGTAGCGTGTACCAAGTTTGAAAATGTGTCCAATTTCGATACCGCGAGCAAAGTGTAGGGTACCTTGACCATCAGGCGAGAGCTCACCCTCGCGTACCTCACGGATGTCGGTATAATCAGCAGTGAAGTCACGACCTGGGTTAACGCCTGTATAATGGTAGCCATTGCTATTAGCTCCTGCAACAGCGTTAGCCAAGTCCTGTACTTTGCGATCGGCGATGATTTGGATGTCCTCAGGCAGACCAACAGGTCCTAGTGAGCCAAAGTTAGCACCAAGGAATTGTTGAGCCTGTTCTTCTGTCGCAGGCTCCAAGAAAGCCACGCCGAGGTGGTTTTTTAGTTTGACATCGTTAACTTGGTCATTGCCGACAAGAAGTGCGACCACCGGTTTGTCATCAGCCATGAAGAGCAGGGTCTTGATGGTCTGCGTGTCCTCAATAGATAGGAAGCTTGCCACTCCATCAATGGTTTTGCAATTTGGTGTTTCAATCTTGGTCAACTCTTCTTGGGTGACCACTTTTTGTTTTGGCTGGTAGAAATCCGTTGCCATCTCAAGGTTAGCAGCATAGCTGGATTGGTCAGAATAAACGACCGTATCCTCACCAGAGACCATCCATTTGGTCAGCTCTGCCTTGATGTCAGTTAGAACGTCTTCTGGAATCTCCTCAATTGATGGAATCGACTTATCTAAAACTAGCCAGCGACCAAGGTCTGTGCGGTCAGGGGTAATAGCCATGAACTCCTGGCTGTCCTTACCACCCATGGCTCCACCATCACCGATGATGGCTTTAAACTCGAGACCAGCTCGTGTGAAAACCGCCTCATAAGCCTTACGGTAATCTTCGTAAGTCACATCCAGACTATCATAGTTTTGGTGGAAGCTGTAGGCATCTTTCATGATGAACTCACGGGTACGCAGAAGACCATTTCGAGGACGTTTTTCGTCACGGTATTTGGGTTGAATTTGGTAGAGGTTGAGTGGTAATTGCTTGTAAGAGTTGATGGCATCACGTACCAGCATGGTGAAGGTTTCTTCGTGGGTCGGACCTAGGATAAAATCAGACTGATCACGGTTTTTAAGTTTGTAAAGGTCAGCTCCGTAGGTTTCATAACGTCCAGATTCCCGCCAGAGGTCAGCAGTTAGAAGAGCAGGCGCTAACATTTCGACAGCATCTATTTTTTCGAACTCTTCGCGCATGATTTGTTTGGCTTTTTCGATGACACGATTGGCCAGAGGCAGGTAGGCGTAAATCCCAGCGGAGACTTGGCGGACATAGCCAGCTCGCACAAGCAGGGCATGGCTGATGACTTGTGCATCGCTTGGCATCTCACGCAAGGTTGGAATCAATAACTTACTTTGTTTCATGAGTTATTCCTTTCTTAGAAAAAAGTTCGGACAATATCGTTCCAGGTGACCGCAATGGTTAACAGGAGCATCAGTGCGACCCCTGCCAGAGTAATATAGCCTTCTGTTTCTTGCTTGAGAGGCTTCTTACGAATGGCTTCAATGATGTTAAGCAAGATTTTCCCGCCGTCAAGTGCAGGTATAGGCAAGAGGTTGAAAATACCTAAGTTCATAGAGAGCATAGCCATCAGCGTCAACACAGAAAGCAGACCTTCTTTGGCAGCTGAACTGCTCATTTGGTAAATGGCTATTGGTCCACCGAGTTTTGTCACATCAGGCTTCAAAATGAGATTTTTTAGCGCTGTTGCAATAGCGAAGGCACTCTCCCAAGCCATGGCAAATCCACCTTTTAGCTTATCCCAAAACCCTGTTTTGAGGGCAGGGGATACCCCAATGAGGTAGCGGTCATCTTCTTGTTTCGGCGTGATAGTTACTTCTTTTTTGGGGATTCCATCTCCATCTGATAATTCCAGAACCATGGTAGAGCCGCCTGCCTGTACCGCTTGACTCAGGCTTTCCCAATCCGTCACAGGCTGATGATTGATTTGGTAAATTGTGACCTGACCAGATAAACCTGCTTGCGACAAGGGCCCATTGTCCGCTACTAGAAAGGTATTTGACGTATAATCTCTGACGCCACCTTGTAAAAAAGCAATCAAGGTAAAGACAACTATACCTAAGATAAAGTTGTTCATAGGACCAGCAAAGTTAGTCATCAAGCGTCCCCAGACACTGGCGTTCTGATATTGGACGTCGAGTGGCGCTATCCGCACCTCAGTGCCATCTTCTTCGATGATGGTCGCGTTTTGGTCAACAGCATAGCTCTTGGATTCACCGGCAACTAATCCCATCACTTCGAGACTGTCTTCAAGGTCATAACTGGTGATGGCAATCGGAAGAGCTGTTTGATCAACCACACGGTCAGACAAATTGATCCGACTAACTAGACCTTTTTCATTGAAAGATAGGCTGGCAGAGTGTCCAGTTCTAATCTCTGTCTTATCTTCCCCCCAGCCAGCCATACGGACATAACCACCTAATGGCAACAGACGCAGAGTATATAATGTGCCATCAGCCGCTGTATGAGAGAAAATCTTAGGTCCCATGCCAACTGCAAATTCACGGACAAGGATGCCAGCACGTTTGGCAAAGTAAAAGTGTCCGAACTCATGGATAATCACTAAAATACCAAAAATAGCAATAAAGGTTATTAGACCTTGCATAATCGCCTCTTTTCTAAGTTAAAATAAGCCAAAGAAGTGCATCAAGGGTAAGACAAAAATGACACTATCAAAACGATCAAATACGCCACCGTGCCCTGGAATCAGCTTACCAGAGTCCTTTACCCCATAGTGGCGTTTGATGGCGCTTTCTACTAAATCCCCGAACTGTGCAACGGCGCTAAATAGTGCGATGAGAGGAAGTGTTCCTAGCAAAGAATAAGGCGTTACTGTTTTTCTAATGAGGATAAAGATGGCGGCAATAAGCATAGCAGACAAGATACCGCCTAAAAAGCCTTCAATACTCTTGTTCGGTGAAATCTGAGGCGCCAAGCGTCGCTTGCCAAATCGACTGCCAATCATATACGCCCCAATATCTGTTGCCCAAATGATAAAGAGCACAAACAAAACATGTTCAATCCCTGCCAAGCGGGCAAGTACCAGATGGTGAAAACCAATACCCATATAAAAACTAGCAGCTATCGCAAATGCCGCATCCTCGAAGCGATAGTTAGGAAAAGTGAAGACCATACCAGCTAAGATGATAAAGGCGATGACTGTAAGAGCTGAAACATTAGCTTGCAACGGTAAGGCACTGAAATAATGTCCCAATGGAACGGTTAGCACAAAAGCCCCCAACGTAGCTAGAGCACCTTCGAATGAAAAAGGCTCTAGTCCTTTCATTTTGAAGAGCTCTGCGACAGCAAGCATGGCTAGCCCTCCCAAGAGAAGGTGCAATGGTAGACCTCCTAAAATCAAAATCGGTAAAAAAATTGCTGCTGCTATCGCTCCATAAATCACACGTTGTTGCATACGCATCCTCCTTTAGATACCGCCAAAGCGACGATGACGACTACTATAATCTCTAATCGCTTGTTCCAGTTCAGCTTCCTTAAAATCAGGCCAAAGCACCTCGGTAAAATAGAATTCACTATAAGCCGCTTGCCAAGGCAAGAAATTACTCAACCGCTCTTCGCCACTGGTTCTGATAATCAAATCTGGGTCCCTATAGTCCATCGGTAAACTAGCGGTCATCAAGTGCTGGCTGATGATGGTTTCGGTGATGTCACAAGGTTCTAATTGTCCTGTTTTAACCTGTTCGGCGATCGCTTGCATGGCTAAGGTTAATTCGGCACGTCCACCGTAATTAAGCGCAAAATTTAAAATCAGTCCTGTATTTTCAGATGTTTGAGCGATTGCGCGTTCCATAGCTTCTAAAGTATCCTTTGGTAGGCGATTCGTTTCTCCCATAATTTGAATACGGACGTTATTTCGATTTAGTTCGGGCACGTATTTGTCAAAAAACTCCACCGGTAATTTCATGATAAAACGAACCTCATCTTCTGGACGAGACCAATTTTCTGTTGAGAATGCATAGACCGTCAACACGTTGACACCGAGTTTGGAGGCTGCAATGGTGACCGCTTGGAGGGCATCCATACCTGCCTTGTGTCCCATGACTCGAGGCTGAAGCCGCTTTTTAGCCCAGCGGCCATTGCCATCCATAATCACCCCAATGTGATGAGGAACCTTTAAATCAGCGAGTTTTTCCTCTTTGTTGAATAAATTAAGCATATGTTTCCTATTTTAGTGTATGATAAGACCATTTTACCATAAAAAAAGCCATTTGTGACAACTCTGTACTCAAACAAAAACTTTCTAGCTGACTAATCTAGAAAGTTCCTTTTGCTACTCTTGATGTTCGACAGCAGTCTCTGCTGTTTCAATGCTCCCATCAGCTAATTGAGCTTTTACAACATGTTTAATGGCGATCAACTCATAGGTCAGAAAGATACCGTCAGCATCTAAAACAACCTTGCCTTGTTCTGGTTCAACATGGTCAATGGTTGCATACAGCCCCCCAATGGTAATTACCTGATCACCTTTTGACAATTTTTTAAGTTGCTCATAGCGCTCTTGCATTTGTTTGCGCTGTCTGTACTGCATAAAAAAGCTAAAACCTAAAAAAATAGTCATCAAAATTACTAAAATTATTGGGTCCATTTTTAATCTCCTTTTCTATTAACCCTACTATTATAACATTTTAGAAAAAATTTTCAAGAGAAAGCCGTTTATCTCGCTGGGTAACAACCAGGAAAATCGTTGTTTAGAGACCTTTTTTACGATATATTTTCTATCTCTAATGACCCTTGTATGTCTAATCACCTTATCTTTATCTACAATGTTTTGGGTTAGGGATGACATCTAGATACAAAAGAATGTTATGACACATTTGAGAAGTCTATTGTACAAAGGCTGTTCAATCGGTCCGTGGGTTATTTGCCTAAGCAGAACTGGCTAAAGAGCTGGGTAATGAGCTCATCTGGCGCAGCGTCGCCAGTGAGCTCTCCCAAGATTTCCCAGCAACGGGTCAAATCAACTTGCAAGAGGTCAACTGGCATACCCATCTCAAGTCCTTCATTGACCGCACGCAAGCTCTCCAAGGCTTTTTCAATCAAGGAAATATGACGGGCATTAGACAAATAAGTCGCGTCTTTTTCTACTAACCCTGCTTTATCAAAAAAGAGTTGGTTAATACGGTCTTCAATTTGGTCAATGTTGCGGTTTTCTAATACCGAAATGTCAATCACATCATCTGGAAGTTCTTTGCGCTCAATCTGCTCTGGTAAATCGGTCTTGTTGAGCAGAATGATGCGATTATTGGTCTGACTGAGTGCTAATAACTGCCTATCTTGATCGGTGAGAGGTTCACTGCTATTAAGGACCAGAAGCACTAAATCAGCCTCAGCTAAGGCTTTTTTGGAACGCTCAACCCCAATTTGTTCCACGACATCATCCGTCTCACGAATGCCTGCCGTGTCAATCAACTTCAATGGGACGCCTTTGATATTGACATACTCCTCAATGACATCCCGCGTTGTTCCTGCGATATCGGTGACAATGGCCTTGTCTTCACGTAGAAGGTTGTTTAAGAGACTGGATTTACCAACGTTGGGGCGCCCGATAATGGCTGTAGCTAGGCCTTCTCTGAGAATTTTCCCTCGTTTTGCTGTTCTGAGCAAGTTTTCTAACAAAGCCTGAAATTCAGCCGTTTTCTCACGCACAATAGCGGTGGTCATCTCTTCCACGTCGTCGTACTCAGGGTAGTCGATATTAACCTCAACCTGAGCTAGAGTGGCTAGAATCTCCTGACGAGTGCTGTCAATCAGTTCTCTGAGGGATCCTTCTAAATGACTGACGGCCACCGCCATGGCCTTGTCGGTCTTGGCACGAATTAAATCCATGATGGCCTCGGCCTGGGTCAGATCAATGCGCCCATTGAGAAAGGCTCGTTTGGTAAATTCACCAGGTTCGGCTAATCTAGCCCCATGCTTAATCAGTAGTTGTAAAATCTGATTGGTCACCGCCAGACCGCCGTGGGTGTTAATCTCAACCACATCTTCACGGGTAAAGGTGCGAGGAGCTCTCATCACTCCCACCATCACTTCATCAATGATGGCATCTTTTTCGACAATATGACCGTAGGTCAGGGTATGACTAGCTACTACTTTCAGAGCCTTACCTCTAAAAACTTGGTCAGCGATAGCGATGGCTTGGCTGCCAGACAAACGCACAATGCCAATGGCTCCTTCACCAAGTGGCGTTGAAATGGCTGCAATAGTATCAAATTCTTTTGTAATCATGAATATCCTCGGGTTTAATCCTTTTAGATTATTTCTAGTCATTAGTGACAAACTGGTGGTCAACGTTGCTAAGTTTTGAACAACTGAAACTCGTCAAGTTATGGTATAATACGCTTATGCCAATTCGTCATTTTGTCATAATGGCACTAACATGTGCCATTCAAACCATTCTCTTTACTGCTTCCCTATCAGCTGAGCAATTTTTGCTCACTCTCTTCTGGGGAATTTTACTAGGGCGCAACCTGGTTCGTGTTTATATGATTGACCGCCTCAGTCGCTTGCTTTTGCCTCCCAAGAAGTGAGACTAATCTCACCGCCATGTAGGACAGCTGTCTCGCCAGAAGCTAGCTGTACCACCAGTTCTCCTTTATCAGTGAGGTCAATAGCTGTCGCAGTCACAGCTTGTCCTTGTTCAAAAAAGGCGATCTCACGTCCCAAAACGAGTGACTTTTCCTTATAATAGGCAACCAACTCTTGCTCATCCCTCTTTAGGAAAATGTTCAAAATCTCTGTAATAAGCTGGTAACGAAAAATTGGCGGTTGCTCAGTAAAAAGTGTCCCGGCCCTGTCTCTGAGTTCGTTAGGGAAATCTGTGATGTGGAAATTTAAACCAACACCAATAATCACATCGGTCACCAGCCCTGTTTCGACGGATGTGATTGCTTCAGTTAGCACACCAGCTATTTTTTTTTGCCCGACATAAATATCATTGACCCACTTAATCCCACAAGACCTACCACAGAGCTTGTCAATAGCTTTGACGATACTGGCTGCAACCATCATGGTGTAGGGCGGCAGCTGGGCATGCCTAAGGTTGGGTTTGAGATGGAGGGACATGTAAATTCCGCCTTGTGGACTGGTAAAAAAAGAGCGCCCAAACCGACCAACTGCGGCTGTTTGATGGGAAGCCAAGTACAGTCTAGGCGCAGTCAACCCTTGACTAATGCCGATTCGAGCATCCAGCTGTGTTGACTGGCTGACAGGCTGATAGCTAACTGTTAACCCAGAATCTTGCGCGATACGACTCGGTAATAACAGGTCACCAGCCAACCAGCGGTAGCCTTTATTTTTAACCGATTCGATGATGATGCCTTGGTGTTCCAACGCTTGTATCGCTTTCCAAATAGCTGTCCGTGACAGCCCTAAACGATTAGCCAAATCTTGCCCGCGAACAAAATCGGTTGTCTTAATCAGTTCCTCAAACATAATTTCGTAGGTTTTCATAGAGCTATTATACCGTATTTATCCACGAAAAACCAATGAGCAACTTCGACTCAGGAACCTTTGCTGTGTTTTTTGTAAAAAATCAGGTAAATGACTTGACGAAGAACAGTTTATTTTGGTATGATATAAGACGGTATTGTTTACCCCATTTGAAAGGCCCCGGAACCTTCCAAATACCTTCGATGGGACGGAACACCCATCACCTGTAAACAAAAACGAATTCGTATAGGAGACCCCATGAACAAAACAACATTTATGGCTAAACCAGGCCAAGTTGAACGCAAATGGTACGTTGTTGACGCAACTGATGTACCTCTTGGACGCCTTTCTGCGGTAGTTGCTAGCATTCTTCGCGGCAAAAACAAGCCAACTTTCACACCACACACAGACACTGGTGACTTTGTTATCGTTATCAATGCTGAAAAAGTGAAATTGACTGGTAAAAAAGCAACTGACAAAATCTACTACACCCACTCACTTCACCCAGGTGGTTTGAAGGCTATCTCTGCTGGTGATTTGCGTTCTAAAAATGCTGTGCGCCTGATTGAAAAATCAGTGAAAGGTATGTTGCCACACAACACTCTTGGACGTGCACAAGGCATGAAACTGAAAGTCTTTGTTGGTAGCGAGCACAACCACGCTGCTCAACAACCAGAAATTCTTGACATTTCAGGATTGATCTAAGAGAAAGGAGTAACACATTATGGCACAAGCACAATATGCAGGTACTGGCCGTCGTAAAAACGCTGTTGCACGCGTTCGCCTCGTTCCAGGTACTGGTAAAATCACTGTCAATAAAAAAGACGTTGAAGAGTACATCCCACACGCAGACTTGCGTCTCGTTATTAACCAACCATTTGCAGTAACCTCTACTGCTGGTTCATACGACGTTTTCGTTAACGTTGTTGGTGGTGGTTATGCAGGTCAATCAGGCGCTATCCGTCACGGTATCGCTCGCGCCCTCTTGCAAGTTGACCCAGACTTCCGCGATTCATTGAAACGTGCTGGTTTGCTCACACGTGACGCTCGTAAGGTTGAACGTAAGAAACCAGGTCTTAAGAAAGCTCGTAAAGCTTCACAATTCTCTAAACGTTAATATACCGCGATATATCAACGTTTCAAGGCACTCAAGAGTTTACCTCAGGGGTGCTTTTTTCTATGCTTTTTACGAAAGTTTGCCCTAAAAGTTGACCTAAATTTACCCTATTTATTTTGAATATGTTGATAGGCGAGAGTACCAGCAGATAGAGGAACAACGTTCGAGGTGTTTACATAGGTTTTTGTAGTTGATGTATCGCTATGAGTTAGAGCCTCAGAAATGGCTTCTAGGCTCATTCCTGCCTGCCTAGCAAGTGTAGCACCTGTATGCCTTAGTTTATGTGGTGTGGCATGCTTTAAGCGTGGATGGCGTCTCCTTACTGAGTTCATTTTATTGTTCAGATAATCAACGTGTAATGGGCTATTGACATTCCCTTTTGTATCGATATAAGTAAATACTAGCTGGTCAGGAGTTTGCATAATATCAAATTGTGCTAACTCTTGTTTTTGTTGTATTTTCCATTGGGATAGGAGTGTTACAAGGTAATAAGGGATAGAGAAAATTGTTTTCTTATTTCCTTTTGTAGATTTCAAGTTTTTATATTTATCAAGAGCATTTTTCAGATTAATTTCTGCCTTGTCTAAATCAATATTTTTCCAATGCAGGGCATAGGTGAATCGGTTACACTAAACTAGACAGAATTTATAAAGTGTTCTACACTAAAGAAAACANATCGGTTACACTAAACTAGACAGAATTTATAAAGTGTTCTACACTAAAGAAAACAGGAGAACTCTATGTCTAGAAAAATCCGTCGTCAATTTAGTGATGACTTTAAGCAACAAATTGTTGACCTTCACAAAGCTGGCCGGAAACGTAGCGAGCTCATTAAGGAATATGAGTTAACCCCCCCTACCTTTGACAAATGGGTGAAACAGGCCAAAACAACGGGTTCATTTGAAAAGGCACCCCTTTTCTGTACAATTTTTATAAAGTGTTTTTGTTAAGCGATAACTCGCTTAACCATAGGTGTTTGGTAATCGAGACTACCGTGAATGCGATGATGGTTCCACCAGTGGA